>JAYVPA010000197.1:0-14383 GCA_043757615.1 Sphingobacteriales bacterium
GCACAATAATGCTAATTTTATTGTCATCTTTTTATCTGTGTAAAAGTTTGATGCAATTATAAAATCATAGATTTTAATGAGTATTAATCCGAATAAAAATACATTTACAGCATGCGAGATATTCGGATTGGAAGTGCCAAACCCTGCTCTTTCCATCCAGAAGGATAGAATAGAAAGCGGACGATAATCAGCTCCTGCAAACCACGAACTGAAGATGAAAATTATTCCTTTGAAATTATTTTCAGTATTGTTGATAGAGGTTAAAATAAATTTATCATCAATTCCATAATCAAAATAATAGGTCCAGCCATATAATAAAAAAGCACCTGAAAAAAGTAAGAGTTTATGAAAAGTATAAGACTGATAAAAAGAAATAAAAATACTGTCTTTATTCTTTACAGACGATGTCGGTGTTTTAGCCGTATGTGGGTTACTTGATGTATTTGATTTTTTTGACATAATAAAATAACCTGTTCTATTGAAGTTATTATTTTAGATTAAAGATAATTTTTATTTTCCTACTCTTTAAAATTTATGTTACATTTACAAACAATAATTTAATGTCATGAAGTTCATTATCCGTTTTCTTATAAAAGTAGCTACTGTAATTGCATTGTCTTATTTGCTGCCAAGCCTTTGGTCAGGTTTTAGCAATCCAATTGTAAATAGTCCTTTAGATGCTGTTAAAGTCGCATTAGTGTTGACTGTTCTTAATACATTTATAAAACCAGTACTCAAGTTTTTTGCACTGCCAATTACCTGCCTTACACTTGGTTTATTTTCATTGGTGATAAGTGCTGCTATGGTAATTCTAACTGATAATATCTTAGATGGATTTCAGGTGGGCGGCTGGATTGCAGCACTGATTTTCAGTTTATCGTTTTCGTTCATTAGTGCTACTGTAGAGAAATTTATTGTAGACGAAGACTAATAATCTGTAATAATTTCCGTTTTTAATTTTTCTTTACTGACATTCTTTCTTCTTTCTGAAAGAAAAATATGCTTTTGTCATCTTGCATGTTTTTTGATAAGTAGTATTTGTAGAAGATAATTGTACTTATTGCATTTTACTTTAACTTAATACTTTAGCATGAATCCAAACAATTATACCATTAAATCACAGGAAGCAATTGCACAATCCCAACAGATTGCTTTTGATTTGCATCATTCTTCTTTAGATACATTTCATTTGCTGAAAGCAATTTTAGGTACCGATGAAGATGTAACACCGTTTTTATTTAAAAAATCTAATGCTGATATAAGGAAAGTAAAAACAGAACTGGAAACACTTTTACATAAGCAGCCAACTGTTACGGGCGACAGCATGAAATATCCTTCTCAGGCTTTAGGACAAACTTTGCTTAAAGCAAATTCTTATCTGAAGGAATTCAATGACGAATATGTTTCTATAGAACATTTACTTTTGGCCTTATTAAGTGCCAACGATTCGACTTCTGATTTGTTAAAACTAAATAATATCAGTGAAGCAAATTTAAAACTTGCAATAAAAGAACTAAGAAAAGGACAGACCGTGAACAACCCCAGTGCAGATACAACGTATAATTCATTGGATAAATATGCAAAAAATCTCAATGAACTTGCACAGTCAAATAAACTTGATCCTGTCATTGGACGTGATGAAGAAATTCGGCGTGTCTTACATATATTATCCCGGCGGACAAAAAATAATCCGATTTTAGTGGGTGAACCCGGCGTTGGTAAAACAGCTATCGCAGAAGGGATTGCATTCAGAATTATTTCAGGCGATATTCCTGAAAATCTGAAATCAAAAATAATTTATTCGTTAGATATGGGTGCACTGATTGCCGGTGCAAAATATAAAGGTGAATTTGAAGAAAGATTAAAAGCTGTTATCAAAGAAGTTATTACATCTGATGGCCAGATTATTTTATTCATAGATGAAATCCATACATTAGTTGGTGCCGGTGGCGGCGGTGACGGAGCAATGGATGCAGCCAATATTTTAAAACCTGCATTAGCACGTGGTGAACTTCGTGCTATTGGTGCAACTACTTTAAACGAATACCAGAAATATTTTGAAAAAGATAAGGCATTGGAACGTCGTTTCCAGAAAGTGATGGTGCAGGAGCCAAGTGTGGAAGATACAGTTTCTATTTTACGCGGATTGAAAGAACGTTATGAGACACATCATAAAGTAACGATAAAAGATGAGGCTATTATTGCCGCCGCAGAATTATCAAACAGATACATTACAAACCGTTTTTTGCCGGATAAAGCGATTGATTTAATTGATGAAGCAGCAGCAAAACTACGTTTGGAAATGGATTCTGTTCCGGAAGAATTAGATGAACTGGAAAGAAAAATCCGTCAGCTGGAAATTGAACGTGAAGCGTTGAAACGAGAGAATGATGATGTGAAAGTAAAAGATTTATCCGCAAGCATTGCAGACCTTTCTGAAAAACGAAATGCCATGAAAGCGAAATGGCAGGGAGAAAAGACAATCGTTGACCGGATTTCAAGCGAAAAAGAATCTATAGAAAGTTTAAAACTGGAAGCAGAAAAAGCAGAACGTAATGGTGATTATGCGAAGGTGGCAGAAATAAGATACGGAAAAATAAAAGATGCTGAACAAGTATTAAACACTTTCGAAAAAGAATTGGATGCGATAAAACAAGGTAGCCGATTGATGAAAGAAGAAGTGACGAGCGAAGATATTGCTGAAATTGTTTCTAAATGGACAGGTATTCCCCTCAACAGAATGTTACAGGTGGAGAAAGATAAATTACTGAATCTTGAAGATTACTTACACCGTCGTGTAGTAGGACAGGATGAGGCAATTGTTGCAGTTTCTGATGCAATACGCAGAAGCCGTGCAGGTTTACAAGATCCGAAAAAGCCATTAGGTTCATTTTTGTTTATTGGAACAACAGGTGTTGGAAAAACAGAACTGGCGAAAGCGTTGGCAGAATTATTATTCGACGATGAAAAAGCAATGGTACGTATAGATATGAGTGAATATATGGAAAAACATGCTGTATCGCGTTTGATTGGTTCTCCTCCGGGATACGTTGGTTATGATGAAGGCGGACAACTGACAGAAGCTGTCAGAAATCATCCGTATTCAGTAGTGTTATTAGATGAAATAGAAAAAGCACATCCTGATATATTCAATGTGTTATTGCAAGTATTGGAAGATGGAAGATTAACTGATAATAAAGGACGTGTGGTGGATTTTAAAAATACCATCATCATCATGACATCAAATATCGGTTCGCATCTGATACAGCAGAATTTTGAAAATGTAAAAACTGACAATGATATTTTTACTGCAACCGAAACTTCTAAAGTTCAAATCCTGGATGCAATTAAAAGAGTACTGCGTCCGGAATTTTTCAATCGTATCGACGAAGTCATTATGTTCAAACCCTTGCTGCAAAATGATATTAATGCAATTGTAAGAATTCAATTAACCAATTTGCAAAAACAACTGCACGACATGGAAATTGAATTAAGTTACACAGACGAACTGGTGGAGCACTTTGCAAAAGAAGGATATGAACCGCAGTACGGCGCACGACCATTAAAACGTTTAATCAATAAAGAGCTAGTGAATCAATTATCAAAAATGATAATTGCTGATAAAGTGAAAAAAGATAAACCGGTGATTGCGGATGTTTTTGAAGGCTTGATTATTTTCAGGAATGAATAATATTTTAAGTTTATTTCCAGATATTAAATCTTAACCTTACTTTTTTCTTCTGAATAACAGTACGCCAGTCAATAAACAGCAAGGCACAAACGAAGAGTAAACCTAATACAAATCCGGTAATAGATTTCCAGTTCAACATGCCATGTAGAAATTTATTTACATTATTTTTCGCATAATTTCCCATCAGTACAGCTGCGGTATCACTGATAAATTTTCCTACAAAAAATGCAGGAATAATATAGTAAGGTTTCATTTTTGCCATTCCGCCTGCAATAAACAGTGGTGTAGTTGGCAATGGCAATAAGGAGTATCCAAGTATTACCAACTGGCTTTTCCATCCTTTCTCTTTCATCTTTTTCCCAAGAAACTGAACATCTTCGTTTTTCGCAGGTTTAAAAATTTTGGTAGAAACTTTCTGGATATAAAGTGTAAGAATATAACGACCTATTATAGAACCGATTACACCAATAATTATTACAGGCCATATTTTTAATTTAAATAAAATCTGGAATAAGACCATTACTGTAAATGCAGGAGGCAATGGTAGCGGAACCACGTCAACTACTAATGAACCTAAAAAAACTAAAAGATATTGCCACCACATAATATACCTATTGAGTTATAATTCTCAACATTACAAAAATGAGTTTATTTATATACATAAGGCTTATGTATTTACAGAAAACAATTACATGATTTACACGTTCTGCAATCACTTACAAAACCACCAGCACAGAATTGCAATCAACGGACATAATCCTTGAATAAAAACACCGCGCAACATACCCGGTTTAGAGATCAATAAAACAATGGATGCAGAAAGCATACTTGCGCAGCAAAAAAGCAATAAGGTTTTACCTACTATAAAATAACCGGAAAGAAGTAAATAAATTGCCGCAAAAACACCAATTGCTAAAAAGAGATTATAAAATCCCTGGTTGAAAAAAGATATCTTAAACTGCTCAGCATCCTGTAAATTGGAAATGCCAAAACCTTTGTGCACTTTAGGATTCATCCAGAAAACACTTTCCATTAAAAAGAAAAGTAAATGAATCAAGCCTGCAATAGCGGCAAAAACAATACTGACAACCGGCATATATAATGGTTTTATACATTAAATGTAACAAAAAAGAATACTTGCCGCATCCTTTCCGATTTTTTTCTTATTTTTGCAGCAATGTCGGATATCACACTACTAAACGGCAATCAAATCCAACTGACGATAGAACGGTTAAGCAGAGAAGTTATTGAATCCCTCAATTTTGAAAACACAGTTATCATTGGCGTACAGCCAAGAGGAGTTTTACTGGCTGATAAACTACATCAGAAAATTCAGGAACTGACAGGAAAAATAATTCCATTCGGAAAAATAGATACCACTTTTCATCGCGACGATTTCAGACGCGGTAAATCCTTAAATGCAAAAGTTACTGAGATCGATTTTCATATCGAAGAAAAGAATGTATTGCTTGTAGATGACGTATTGTACACAGGCAGAACTATCCGTGCAGCCATGGATGCCTTACTGTCGTTTGGAAGACCCTTGAAAATAGAATTACTGGTATTGATTGACAGACGTTTCAATCGTGAATTGCCTATACAACCTGATTTCGTTGGAAATATTGTCGATACTATAGAAAAAGTAGACGTGGAAGTTCGTTGGGCAAATAATGAAAATGAGAAAAATGAAGTTGTATTTGTAAAAGAAGTTGGCAGTTGACAACTAATAAGTTGACAAAGCAATGCTATACTCCCTTAAAATAAATTTGTAAACTAAAAATTTGTAACTGTAAACTAAAAGATGAGTCAGCTAAGTTCAAAACATGTTATCGGAATTGAGCATTTAACAGTAGATGACATTCAGTTGATTTTACAGACAGCCACACAATTCAAAGAAATTATTAATCGCCCTATTAAGAAAGTTCCGACACTCAGGGATATTACGATTGCCAATTTATTTTTTGAAAATTCTACACGTACCCGCATTTCGTTTGAACTGGCGCAAAAACGTTTATCAGCAGATGTCATTAATTTTTCATCTTCGTCTTCTTCTGTAAAAAAAGGAGAGACTCTTTTGGATACCGTAAATAATATTCTATCTATGAAAGTGGATATGATAGTGATACGTCATGCAAGTCCCGGCGCGGCACATTACCTATCGGAAAGAATAGATGCGCATATTGTAAATGCAGGTGACGGCACACACGAACATCCTACACAAGCCTTGTTGGATGCGTATTCAATGCAGGAGAAAGTAGGAAATTTAAATGGTAAGAAGATTGCTATCATTGGAGATATCATGCACTCGCGGGTTGCATTATCGAACATATTTTGCCTGAAAAAATTAGGCGCAGAAGTGACTTTATGCGGACCTTCTACGTTGATTCCAAAGCACATAGAAAAATTGGGGGTGAATATTTCGCATAATGTAGATGAAACACTGAAATGGTGTGATGTGGCAAATATTCTGCGCATCCAGTTAGAACGACAAAACACAAAATATTTTCCTTCTTTGCGTGAATACTCATTATACTTTGGCGTCAACAGACAACGCCTCGAGAAATTAGATAAAGAAATTGTCATCATGCATCCCGGCCCGATAAACCGAGGAGTTGAGATTACCAGCGATGTTGCAGACAGCGAACATTCCATTATTTTAGATCAGGTAGAGAATGGAGTCGCGATACGAATGGCTGTGATGTATCTGCTGGTGAATAAACAGGATTAATTAAGTGAAAAAAATACCGGCTAAAGACAAATTCTTTACTTCTTTTGAAGAATCAATAGAATCATATTCATTACCCGATAAATTTACTTTTATAATGGACGGCAACCCGCATCCATTATGTTTATTGGCAGCAGCGCAATTACAATCTTACCTGAAAAACCAAAAAGACTGGAATCATAATTTTGGGTTGTCAGATGATAAAATACAAACTGTTATCGGAAAAATGTTTGGTGTTTTAGTCGTGAAATCTCAAGAAGATGAAATTGGCTATCTGTCTGCATTTTCAGGAAAGTTGGCGGGCGGTAATCATCATGATAAATTTGTGCCTGCAGTTTTTGATGCACTGACTGAAAATGGTTTTTTAAATAAAGGTATGGCAAAGCTGACACGTATCAATCAGGAAATTTCTGAACTAAAAGAAAATAAACCGGAAGGATATGAAGCACAAATTATTGCATTAAAAAAAGTACGGAAAAACACTTCTGTTGGGTTGCAAAAAAAGCTGTTCGGCAGCTATCATTTTTTAAATATTGCCGGTGAAGAAAAAAGTTTGAATGAACTTTTTGAAAATGCTTCTTATAAAAATCCACCTGCCGGTGCGGGAGAATGTGCTGCACCAAAGTTACTACAATATGCTTTCCAGAATGAGATGAAACCCATTGCAATTGCAGAGTTCTGGTGGGGTTTGTCTCCAAAATCCGATGCTTGGAAACATGGTCAGTTTTATCCGTGTTGTCTAGAAAAATGTAAACCTATTTTAGCACATATGCTTTCCGGAATAGATGATGAAAATGCAGATTGTTTGTATTAAACTTCTTTCATAAATCATAATTCTATAGGACACGGATTTTTATGATAGTTAAGATTTTCTCGATTACATCATCATCATTATCTTGAAAATCTGTGTTCTATTAATTTCTTTTATAAGATAAATAATTGATATTTAAATATTATGAGGAAACTTGCTATTTTACTATCAGTTTAAAGCCGACACCGTGTACATTTTGTATTTCCAGGTTCGGATCGTCTTTCAGGTATTTACGAAGTTTGGTAATATAAACATCCATACTTCTGCCTGCAAAATAGCTATCGTCTTTCCAGATTTTTACCAGCATGTCTTCTCGTTTCACCGGTTGGTTGGCATGTTTTGCTAAATATTCAAGCAAGGCAGCTTCTTTCTTTGTCAGGGATGCTGTTTCATCACCATTCAATAATTTCAGTTCATCTACCTTCAGAATATATTTTCCAACCTGAAATTCTTTTTGTTCAGGTGTAGTTGATTTGGTGCGTTTAAGAATAGCTTCCATACGCATAATCAATTCATCAAAATTGAATGGTTTAGTGATGTAATCGTCGCCGCCGACCGTAAAACCTTTCAGTTTGTCTTCCTGCATTTCACGTGCTGTCAGAAATATAATAGGTGTTTCATCTTTTTTCTCGCGTATTTCCTGCGCCAGTGTAAATCCGTCTTTCTTCGGCATCATCACATCCAGTAAATACAAGTCAAATTTTTCTTTATATATTGTTCGTTCCGCTTCCAGTCCGTTTATACAATGCGTAACCTCATAACCTTTATCGCTGAGGTTATCCTTGATGACAAATCCGAGATTCGGGTCATCTTCAACCAATAGAATTTTCACTTTATTTTTTTCCATCTATTTATCTTTAGTATGAAACCATATCGTAAAAGTTGTCCCAACTTTTGGTATACTATGCAGGGCTATTTTACCCTTATGTAATTTGATCATATTTTTAACATAAAACAAGCCCAGTCCAAATCCTTTTACATCATGCAAGTCACCACTTGGAACCCTGAAAAATTTCTCAAAAATCATACTCTGAGAACTTGTTTCAATTCCTTTGCCATTGTCTTTAAAAGAAATTTCGATGCCTTTGTGCTTATTCTGTGTTGTTATTACAATTTCCGGAATTTTATCGCAATACTTAATGGCATTATCAAGCAAGTTATATAAAATATTGGTCAAATGCACTTCATCAGCTTCCACAACCGTCTTTTTTGCGTTCAACTGCAACGTTATTTTACCTTGCTGCTCTTCCAGTCTCGGTTCCATATTCTTTGATATGTTTTCAATAAGCGCATTCATGTCAATTTCAGAAAGATTTAAAGCGATTTTATGCGAATCAATCTGAGAAACCTGTAATACAGATTCTACCTGTCCTTTCAGACGGTTATTTTCTTCACTGATAATAGTGGCATAGTGTTTTAGCCGTTCCGGATTATTGATTATATCATCACGCATTAATACATCACTTGACAAAGCTATGGTGGAAATTGGTGTTTTAAACTCATGCGTCATGTTGTTGACAAAATCAGTTTTTATTTCGCTTAATTTTTTCTGTTTTAAAATAATAAGAATGGTATATGTGAAAAACCCGATTACAATTAAGAGTACGATAGAGAAGAAAATAAGGAGTTTTAAATCATCCTGGAGGTAACTTCTTTTTTTAGGAAATAACACGCCAACATAATAATTCTCGGATGGTTTTGCCTTAATGTGTAAGCGCTCTATATTTCCAGTGTTTTTGATATTTACAAAACGACCGTAATAAAAGGAATCAGTGGTGCATTCAAAAATACCGTATTCAAAATCCGCATTCAGGTTCTGGTTTTTTGATTCGATAATCAAATAGTTTTCTAACATGGTAACATTCACCGGCGAACTAAAATCCAGCGTGTAATAATTAGATGCCTTTTTATTGATACCATCTAACTGCACTTTAAATTTAGAATCCTGAATCAATCTGTCCGCAACGCTTTTCAACGCTATGTATGCACGATGGTTAAACTGCTGTTCTTTTAAATCGATTGCTTTTTTTACCCAGAAAATTTGTGTGGCGATAATTCCTGCTAATGAAATAAATGCTAATAAGATTATATTGCGTATCGCGGATCTTGACATATTCTATAAATATAAAGATATTGAAAAGATGAATGCTTGTCTTAACAAATATTTAGGAATTATTCTGACAAATAAGTTTAATTATCTACTTCATCCAGCATATATAAGATGCCTCTGAATAATAAACATAGCATATTGAACATGAAATAAAATGTGATAACTAATATTGTTATAAAATGAAGTTCATCAGAATCTCGATATGAAAAATCTGACACAAAATTTCCTGAAATGTAAATATACATATTCAGCAGAATGAAAGTCAGTATTGAAGAAGCGGAATATTGGAGCAGTTTTTGCTGGAACGCACCAATAATAGGATTATAAAAGCAAAACAGGAAAACAGGTGATAATACCAGATTCCAGGCAACCATATTTTTTTGACGAAATAACAGGCAACCTAAGGATAAAATAGTAACAAGCACTAAAATGAATGCGCCTTGTTGAAAAGGACTGATGTTTTTAAAGTCAGGTAAAGATTTTTTCATCATTTAGTGCTTATAATCAACATCAAAATTAACTATTTGTTTTAAAGTAGTATTTTTGTTTAAATATTTTTATGGATACAAGATTACAGTCTTTTGAACGATTGCTGCATATTATGGATGATTTGCGTGAAAAATGTCCGTGGGATAAAAAGCAAACTGTTCAGACTTTGCGCAAACTGACGATTGAAGAAACGTATGAATTGTCAAATGCAATTATCAATGAAGACTGGAAATCGATTCAAGAAGAATTAGGCGATTTGTTTCTGCATCTGGTGTTTTATGCAAAAATAGGAAAGGAGCAGAAAGAGTTTGAAATGGAAGATGTGTTGAATGGAATTTGTGAAAAACTGATATTCCGCCATCCGCATATTTATGGCGATTCCGTGACGGGACAAGTTGTAAAAGTAGAGAATGAAGAGGATGTAAAAAGAAACTGGGAGCAATTAAAACTGAAAGAAGGTAAAAAGTCTATATTGGAAGGTGTTCCTCCTTCGTTGCCGGCTATCAATAAATCACAACGCATACAGGACAAAGTACGCGCAGTTGGTTTCGACTGGGATAATAAAGATCAGGTGATGGATAAAATCATGGAAGAAATTGAGGAATTAAAAGAAGCGGTGGAAGAAAAAGATGCGAGCGCCATAGAGCTGGAGTTTGGTGATGTGCTGTTTGCGATGATTAATTATTCCAGATTTATAGAGGTGGATGCGGAAAGTGCTTTGGAAAAAACCAATCAAAAATTCATGAAACGTTTTCGCTGGATGGAAAACCATGCGAATGAAAATAAATTGGATATGCATTTAATGAATCTTGAACAACTGGATGAAATCTGGAACCTTGCAAAAAGAACAATCTCAAAAAAATAATCCATAAAACTTTTGAATCTTTTCAAACAACATAAAATACAAATTGCTGCGATTATCGGTATCGTGCTGTTGTTAGTTAGTTTGACTGTAGATACGGTACAGACAATTTCACCAAGCATACAAAGAGCAAAAAAAATTATAGAAAAGAGGCTACATGCGACAGAAAGAAATGCCGAAAAGATTATTAATTCAAACGTATTGGTGAATGCAGCTGATGATTACAGCAAAGCCAGGAAAATTATTGAACAGCAGAATGAAGATAAAAATATCCAATTCTATATCTATAAAGATGATATTCTTACCTACTGGTCAACCAATAGTTTTATTCCTGAAAATATAGCCAAACTCTCTGAACGTGAGATACATTTTTTAAAAGAAGGAAACGGATTTTATGAAGTGATGCATAATGAATCGAAAGACAAACGGATTAATATATACGCACTGATTCCGGTTTATTATCAATATACTACCAGCAATAAATTTCTCAATAACGGTTTTGTATGGAATCACCCGTTTCTGAAACGGTTTATTATATCTAACAAGGAAGCAAATAAGACTATTGCTATTGTTAATGTAAATAATAATTACCTGTTTTCTGTCCGCGTTTCAGACAATGCGAAAAGTGTATATAATCCATATATTGTTTTGCTGGAAATTATAGGTTTGGTTTTATTATTCTGGTCAATGTATCAGATTATAAAACAGCTTTTATATCGTAATAAAAATTGGATTGCATTCTTTTTAGTGTTGTTGATAGCTTTATTGACAGATGTATTATTTAATCAGTTCAAATTATTTTCACTGACAAAAACCTCCTTATTATTCTCTTCTAATTTGTATGCTTCTGCATATTTAAGCGATACACTCGGAACATTATTAATCAGGACATTCCTGCTTGCCTGGTCTTTGTCATTAATAAGATTTGTTTCACCGAAAATCAATGAATATAAAAATTATAACTGGTTGTCAATATTTCCCGTTACAGTTTATTTCCTATTGATATTTATTATACAGAGTGTTATTCAGAATTCAGTTATCAGTTTTAATTTTTATCTGGTGAATACACTTGATAAATACTCACTCATCAGTTTAATTGTTTTTGGTTTAGGATTTTCTTGCTTACTTTTTTTAATGAAGTGGATTTTCGAGAGACCGTTAAATAAGAATTTTTTTATTTTCATTCTTATATTTGGATGTGTTGGTATTATAATAGGTTTTTTGGTCGGTGAATTTTCAGATATATTATTTTCAGTCTTTTTATTACTATGGTTATTTACATTTGCTTTATTTTTTTACTACGAAAAATCATTTTTCCAGAGTAATAAAAAATACAAATTTTTATCCAACTTAATTTTACTTTCATTTATTGCATTCCTTACATCTGTCATCATAATTTTTAATACAAGTCAGAAAGATATTGAGAAGCGTAAATACAGAATGGAAGAATTGGTTTCTGAACGCGATATAGGGGAAGAGTATACACTGACAGAGACTGAAAAATTGATTCTCGAAGATAATTTTATTAAATCATATTTCAAGAATCCATATTTATCTACCGTTGACATAGAAAAACGTATAGCCGCAAAATATTACAAGCCGTTGCTGCGTCGTTATACGATTACTACTTATGCATTTGATAAAGACGGCATGCCGTTGATTGGCATTGCACAAAAAGAATTTTCCAAACTGAATAATGTCCGGTTTTATAAAAAAGCAAAAAGCATTTCCTCTCAATTTTATTATCTATCCATAAAGGAAAATGGCGAAAAATATATGGGCTATTTCCCAATGAAAGAAGATTCTGCCAATCTCGGTTATTTGTTTGTGGAGTTTATTCCTAAGATATTCAGTTCATATAGTGTATATCCTGAATTATTGCTGAAGCAAAAAAATTATTACGACGAAGAGTTTGATAATTTTTCTTATGCAATCTATGACAACGAATATTTAGTAAAACAAAAAGGAGACTACGAATATCAGGTGAATTTTAATTTTCCTGCAAAACAAAATAAAGAATTTAGTTTTTATAAAAGTGAGGATTACAACCATATGATTTATTTTAGTAAAGATAAACAAGTAGTTCTTTCAGAAAAAAACAGACCTACCTTAAGCACCTTGTCAGTTTTCTCTTATATGGTGATTTTTTTCCTGATTTTCTTTATTTTAATGGATTTGGCAGGATTTTCAAACAGATTCTGGGGTGAGGATTCCGTGCAGGATTTCTTGAAAGGAAATACCTTACAAAAACAGATTCAAAACGCTATGATTGCGTTAGTATTATTCTCATTAGCAATTATCGGTTTAGTGACCATGGTGTATTTTCAATACCAGTATAATATCTATCACAACAGCAGATTATTGAAAAAGGTAAATGCAGTTATGAAAAATACTGCACAATATTATATAGAAGATTTTCCAATTGACGGTGCGAATACATTTGATAAAGTAATTCAGCAAAAAATAAAAGTATTGTCAAATATTCATGCACTTGATATCAATGTTTATAATACTAAAGGTGAATTATTACAATCGTCACAGCCGGAAATTTTTAAGCGCAATCTAGTGTCTGCAAAAATGGATGCGGATGCATATTATAATTTAATCATCAAAGGGAAATCAAAGTATGTACATGATGAAAAAATAGGAAAACTGACTTATTTAAGCGCCTATCAGCCATTCAGAAGTAATGGAAAAGTGTTAGGTTATTTTAATTTCCCTTATTATGGAAAACAAAAAAGTTTCCAGGAAGATATTTCTTATTTCTTGGTGGCGTTAGTGAACGTGTACGTTTTGTTTTTAGTAGCTGCAGCATTATTGGCGGTATTTTTATCCCGTTCAATTACTAATTCATTAACGCTGATTTCTGATAATATAAAAGGGGTGCAATTTGGAAAAACGAATAAACAGATTTCATGGAAAAATGATGATGAAATCGGTTTGCTTGTAAAGCATTATAATCTGATGCTTGCTGAATTGGAGAAAAGTGCTGACCTGTTGGCTAAGTCAGAAAGGGAAGGTGCTTGGCGGGAAATGGCAAAACAGGTTGCGCATGAGATCAAGAATCCGCTGACTCCAATGAAATTAAGTATACAGCATCTGCAGCGAGCATTAAAAGATAATTCACCGGATATAACTGAGCTCACGGAAAATATTTCCAAACGCATGATTGAACAGATTGATAATTTATCAAACATTGCGACTGCGTTTTCAGATTTTGCTAAAATGCCGCAAGGTGATTTTATTAAGATAGATATAGAACCAATTCTGCTGTCAACTGTTGAGCTTTTCAGGGAAATTGAAAACGTGGAAATTAATCTGGATTATCCGCCACATGAATGTATTGTAAACGGGGATAAAGAACAACTGATGCGTGTATTTACCAATATTATAAAAAATTCAACACAGGCAATTCCAGAAATTCAACATGGAATTATCGATATAAAAGTAGAAGACAAAACAACACATTATATAATTTCTATAAAAGATAATGGCGTTGGTATTGCAGAAGAAAAAAGAACGCATATTTTTGAACCGAATTTTACAACTAAAACATCAGGGACAGGTTTAGGATTAGCAATCAGTAAAAATATTGTAGAACGTATGGATGGAAATATAACATTTGATTCTGTACCCGATGAATATTCTGTATTCTACATTCAATTGCCGAAATGGAATGCATAACGTAAATACGC
>JAYVPA010000198.1:0-14367 GCA_043757615.1 Sphingobacteriales bacterium
TACTCCTACTGTCGGTTTCGCTTTCACTCGGATAGATTTCGTAGCTGCTGCACTTGCATTACCTGATTTATAGGCTACTAAGCTTATGATATAAGTACCAGGTGTGCTGAAGGTCGGGGTTACCGTAGTCGTTGAAGTCGATGTACCCGGTACACCGCCTGCTATCGTCCAGCGTACTGAATCCGGTGATCCCGTACTCGCCGTAGATGTATTCGTAAACGTTAAACTACCTCCCACACATACCGTCGTATCACTCGAAGTGAAACTCGCCGTCGCTGTCGGGGTCGTGTTACAAGCTGCAGGTAAATTAAATGCTGCTGTTTGGTCTGTCGCATCACTAGAAGACCCCTGAGTAGCAGAAGCACCCATACCTCTACGAGCAAATGCCGTCCATATTTCACATTTATCAGCATAACCATATAGGATAGAATCGGCTTTAAGGATAGCATTTCTACTATCCAGGAAACCAGGACTACATATTTGTAATTTTAATCCCTGATTTACTAATTGTAATGCTCTTGCATTACCTGAACTGTTAGTATTTGTATATAAATTAGAATCATAACCATATTTATCAATTAAAAGCCAATACATATCCCAAAGAGCAGAACACCATATTTCACCAATAGAGTGAACTTCCGGATCTGCTGTCATATCTGCATATGTAATAGGATCAATTGTCATATCATAAGAATATGGATTTCTTCTTATTCCAACACCCGTTGCAGTTTGACCTACAACATAAGTACCTATTCCTCTTGCTGTATTTTTTGTATCAGTTGCTTTATGAGTTAAAACTAATGCAAACCAGTCGCTCCATCCTTCACCAGCTTGTTCTGCATTTTGTAAACATGTAACTCCCTGACTGTTGTTTGTTAATCTTGTTGAGATACCATGGCCATATTCATGTTCCATTACTCCATTATCTAAAGCACCATCTATATTAATACAGTTATTAACTGAAGTACGAGTCAAGGTAACATTTAACCCATTAGCTAACTCTGCTTTTAAAGGTGCACCGTCATTTTCAGAAATTATAACTGCCGGAATTGTTATATCATCCGTTCCGGATAAAGCCATCGTTAATAATGAATCCCCGCTACCCGGTCTGTTTACCACTAAAACCCCAATCGCACCTGCATTTTGACAATTACGAACTTTATCTGTAAAGAAACAATCCCCTCTATCTATCATTGCAATTTTACCAGAAATTGCAGCTGCATTTGTAAGTGCGCCACACGCTTTATTTGGTGAAGCATATACAACAGGTCCTGTAACATTATAAGAACAAGGACCAAATGCAGCACTACCAACACTGTAATCACCGGCAACCGAAGCAGGTGCATTTACTGTAAATACAGCACGTCCTCTGCCATTAAACATAAACATTTGCATACGCGTTTTAGCAGCAAGCGTATTTACGCCATCTGCTTGGGTAGAGAAGTTCGCGTTGTCTGTTCCACTACCATCATGCGCTTCCGCATTTACATAGTCATTTCCAAGACCTGAGCCGGAATAATTTTTTGACTGGAAATTTTTAGCCGCTTCCGTAAAACCATATTTAGTCATAATATCATGCATGATATTATTGATATAGAATAATTGTGTAACTACCGGTTTTGTATTTGCCAATGTATCTGTTCTCAAAGAAAAATCTAAAGGAAAATCAAAATTTAAAGCAGCCGTACCGTCAGGTGCAGAGTTTGCATCAACAGCGTTATCTGCATTCTTATCTTCATAAGCATATACGTTATTACCTCTTGTAATTGTATATGCAGCACCGCCTGTACCATTAGTAGCGTTTGTATCATGCCAGCCACGAGGTGAAGCTGTAACATCAAAAGGGTCACTTAATAATAAGCGTGGACCAAAATTTGGCGCTTCTGTATAATATGGATAAACTCTGTATGACGAAGCAGCAGTTGTAATATCAGTTGCTCCCGGATTCGGGTTTGTATTTAATGCATTTATCTGAGTATTGGTATTATCCTGACTTGCATACATACCATTTTCATATTTGCAATGAATAACATTATCAATTTTTCTGATGTATTTACCACTTGTAGCATCTACATAAACATCCCATAAATTTGTTTGCTCATTGTTTTGCAATTTGCATATCCAAACCAATTTCGGATTATTTTTTTCATCAAGAATATATTCTTTGATTACTTGGATATCAAATTTAGAAATAGAAGTAACAGCATCAAACATCAGATCATTTTCAGATATTTTACTTGTCATTTTTATCTTTTCTGATGCAACATCAAGAACGCCTAATTCTCTTGCACCAACAGCTATTGCCTGTTTCGCAGTAATAGTAGCCGGAATAGAAGCTGCTGCACTATAAAAATTTTCCTTTGTACCGGAACTTGTATAGTAAGCAATTTCTCCTTTTCCATTAATGTGTAATGCAACAGAACTGTTGTGTAAATGAACACCTTTAGCAGTTTGCTGGAAATTAATGTGTGTCAGGTCAATGTCTTCATCAGTGTACTGACCGACCATTTTTAAGTCTCTGATGTCCTGATCAGAAAGATGTAAGACATCTTTGTTTTTTTTGATGTATGCTATTGCAACATTCTTAAAATCGCGTTGAACGGCAAAAATGTTCAACACAAGTAATGCTAACATACTTGTTAGTGTAATTTTTTTAATCATCTTATTTTGGCTTTAATAACTGTAAATTTAGCAATTAATTAAAATTAACCAAAAGTTTATTGTGCAATAACCAAAAATTAACTTATTGGAAATATTCGGAATATGTTGAAAAACTAAACCGTTGTGACACTAATTTATATAAGGTAAATTTACATATGAAAGGTGATAAACTATTACAACAAACTAACAATTAGCTAATTACAAACCGTTATACTACGACATTTATAATACGCCCGGGAACCACAATGAACTTCTTTGGTGTATTTCCCTCGGTAAATTTGTGGACTCTTTCATCTGATAAAACTATTGTTTGTATCTCCTCTTGCGTCATATCCAGCGAAATTTCAATGTTAGCACGATGCTTTCCGTTGATTTGAATCGGATAATTGAATGCAGATTCCACCAGATATTGTTCGTTGTGTTTTGGAAAATTGGCGTCTACAATAGAAGTTTCATTACCGAGATTTGTCCATAGTATTTCTGATGTGTGCGGAGCAAATGGTGAGATTAATTTTACCAATTCTGCCAAAATAGATTTGGAAACTGTTTTTAGTTTTGACAAATCATTAACCGCTATCATAAATGTAGACACACATGTATTAAATCCTAAACGCTCAATGTCTTCATTTATTTTCTTGATGGCTTTATGTAAAATTTTAAATTCGCCTTGCGTTGGTTCCACATAGATGTTTTTTGCCACACCTAAATCATCATAAAACAAACGCCAGAATTTGCGGATGAAATTGGAAACACCTGAAATACCATTGGTATCCCAGGGTTTTGCCGTATCTATTGGGCCTAAAAACATTTCGTACATACGGAAAGTGTCTGCACCGTATTGAGCAATGATCTGATCCGGGTTTACGACATTCCATTTTGATTTGGACATTTTTTCCACTTCAGGAAAAGCTGCAAATTCATTTTCAGCAAATGAAGAAAATATATCAGATAATGAATTTAAATCAATGTTTAATTCCGGACTACTATTATATTCAAAGAAATGACCTCGTTGATAATATCCGCTTTGGCACAAAAAAATTCCATCTTTAAAATCATTATTAAATTCCATTAATTTTTGCAAATCAACCTCACCTTTAATGTTCGAGTATTCTATTGGAATATTTAATTCACCTAAAGACACATTCTTACTATCACTAAAATCAAAATTATGATCTGATGACAAATAAATGTTTGAATATTTCGATTTAATATTTTCAACATCAACTAAGCGATCAAAGAATTCATATCTATTTGAATCTTTATCTTTAAATACCTGTAAACTACTTTGGGTCACATTTTGATATCTATAAATTTTCCTACTCACTCCCTGAATCATGCCTTGATTCACCATCTTTTGAAATGGTTCTTCTGTGCTTACTTTGTCAATATCTTTTAAAAATTTATGCCAGAAACGTGAGTATAATAAATGGCCAACTGCATGTTCTGAACCACCTACATAAAAATCAACATTCTGCCAATATTGTTGTGCTTCTTTACTCACTAATTCTTCTGTATTATTTGGATCCATGTAACGCAAAAAATACCACGAACTGCCTGCATAACCGGGCATTGTATCCGTTTCCATTCGTGTGCCTTCACCATTTTGCGATACCCAATCAGTTGCAGTAGCCAAAGGGCTTTCGCCGGTTCCTGTTGGTTTATACGATTCTACCTTTGGCAACCTCACAGGCAATTTATCTTCTGCTATTGTATGTATCAAACCATCTTTATCGTAATAAATGGGAAACGGCTCTCCCCAGTATCTTTGCCGCGAATAACCTGCATCACGCATACGGAAATTCACTTTACCATAACCCAGTTTTTGTTCTTCTAATTTCTGAATTAACAAGGTTGTTGCTTCTTTATAATTCAATCCATTAATAAAATCAGAATTGATATATTTTCCTTCTTTCGTAGCGTCCGCTTCATTCTCTATATTTTGTTGCGCATCTAAAATTGGAATGATAGGTAAGTCGAATTTTTTCGCAATTAAATAATCGCGCTGATCACCTGAAGGCACCGCCATTACTGCACCTGTACCGTAACCTGCCAACACATAATCTGCAATAAATACAGGCACTTCCGTTTGTGTAAACGGATGCAATACATATGCGCCGGTAAATTGTCCTGATACAATTTTTTCTGCTTGTCTTTCGATGTCTGATTTTGATGCGCACACTTTTATATATGCATCCACAGCAGCCTTATATTCTGTTGTTGTAATTTGTTTTACCAAATCATGTTCCGGTGCAATCACTAAAAATGAAACACCAAAAACCGTATCAACACGTGTTGTAAATACATCAATTTTTTCTGCGTAATCTTTTAATGGAAACGAAACCATTGCACCTGTTGATTTTCCAATCCAATTGCGCTGCATATCTTTCATGCTTTCACTCCAGTCCAATGTTTCCAAACCTTGCAGCAAACGTTCTGCATAAGCGGTGATACGTAAAAACCATTGTGACATTTTTTTCTTTTCTACAGGATGACCACCTCGTTCAGAAACACCGTTCACGATTTCATCATTTGCCAAAACGGTACCTAATGCAGGACACCAGTTTACAAAAGACTCTTTCTGGAATGCCAAACGATATTCCATTAAAATATCCTGCTGCTGTTTGGCTGAAAATGATTTCCATTCTTCTGCAGAAAACTTTAAAACATTATCATCACAAGCAGCTTTAATACCAATATTTCCTTGCAGATTGAACGTATCAATCAAATTAGAAATTGATTCCGCTTTATCAATTGCTTTGTTATACCATGAATTAAACAACTGTAAAAAAATCCATTGTGTATGTTTATAGTATTCAGGTTCGCAAGTTGTAACTTGTCTCGACCAGTCATAACAAAAACCAATTTTCTTTAGTTGCTCAATATATGTTTCTATATTTTTTTTAGTGGTAATTTCAGGATGCTGACCTGTTTGGATGGCGTATTGTTCTGCGGGCAAACCGAATGCATCAAAACCCATCGGATGCAATACATTAAATCCTTTCATTCGTTTGTACCGCGCATAAATATCAGAAAAGATATAGCCCAGCGGATGACCGACATGCAAGCCTGCACCACTTGGATATGGGAACATATCTAATACATAATATTTTGGTTTAGCAGAATTATTTTCTACTTTATAAACATTGCCCTTTTCCCATTTCTCACGAGCGCTCTTTTCTATATTTGAAAAATTGTATTCCATAAAAATTCAGTATGCCGCAAAAATACGTAATGAAACAGAAATGAACGACTTTCTGAGTTTATGGTTGTGTTAGAAGTTAAACTATGTTTGTACCAAATGATTACCTTTGGCATTCAGATTATGACAAAGAAAACCATTTACGATATTTTATTTATCCTGATTGTTGCTGCAATTTGTCATTTTCTATTTTCACCATATGGTTTTAACCCTACGGATGAAGGCTTTGTATTGTCGGCAACCAACCGGGTGATGCACGGACAAATTCCGCATGTAGATTTTTCTTCGGTTCGTCCATTAGGATATGCATATCTGCATATTCCTGAATTGCTGATTTCAAAAACTCATTTCTTTTTAGTTTCAAGATTTATTTTCTGGTTAGAGCAAATACTGATTGCATTTTTATGGATTCGTTTTTTAATTAATTATACAAAAAAAGAAATTTCTATGTTTAATAGATATGTTTTTATTGTTCTTTGTTTTGTTTTCAATGTACATTATTTCCCATGTTCTGTGTTGCATACTATTGATGGTTTACTGATGTGTATTATTGGATTGAATTTTATTATTTCAGAAAAGAAATGGAATTTTATAGGATTTTTCTTTATTGGATTTGCAGCATTATGCAAACAAAATTATTTATTAGTATTGCCTTGTACTTTATTTTTATTTGGAAGAAAAAATAGTATGTTTAAAATCATTGTTGGGATTTTACCCATTGTATTTTATGTTGGTTTTGTTGCAATGCATGGAGGATGGAATGACTTAATTACACAACTTAGCGGACACAATGAATTAATTAAAGTTGGCGTATTAACTTATCTCGCAAATCCTTTCACTTATATAGGAATTATTAGCATTTTCATTTATTCTAAATTAAAAATAAATAAAACAATTTATTTTTATTTGGTCTTGACTTTTGCCCTTGTAATTTTAGCTACGAATCATTATCACGGGAAATTCGGTTTTGTTTTTTTTGGAATTTTATCAGGCGAATTATTCAATAGATTTAAAAATAATGAAGAGATAAATATTCCGTTTATCGCATTGCTTTTAGCATGGTCTGTATCTATATCTGTTGGATATAACACTCCTGCATTGTTTATCGGCGGGCTTATTTCTTTATTTACTTTTTATACTTTTGAATCTGTAAATAAACAACTCTGTTTTATTTTACCGGCTATAATTTTTGCATTTATTTATGTTCGATATAACAATGTTTATCGCGATAAAAGCAAAAATAATCTTACTTATAAATTAGCTGGAGTTGCAGAAGGTGCGAACGGAATTTATACAAATAAAAATACCTATGATGTTTTATGTGAATTAGATTCTTTAAAGAAAGCAAATCATAATCTCATTGTTGTTCCTGATTTTACGGCTTGCAATATTCTTCATTCTCATGAATCCAAAATATTAACTGAATGGCCTAATAAAACAGAAATTCCGAATGACAAAATATTAGCAAAAGTAATTTTAAAGATTAAGAATGATTCTTCCTTAGTTTTTGCAATACCTGTTTTTCAAACAGCATTATTAAAAGATGGTTTTTCACCCCAAGAAAATGCCGGTTTAAATTATCCGGTAGTAAAATTTGTGAAGAATAATTTCCCGAAAAGTAACTTTACAAAATATTTTGAGTTGCGAAGAAAATAATCATTTATCATTCCAGCGATAGCTTTCATTCTCCAGTCCGCATAAATCGATCACTCTGTCAATCACTGTTGCTGCCAGCTGCTCAAATGTTTCAGGCTTGCTATAAAAACTTGGCGTGGCCGGACAAATAATTCCACCGGCTTCAGTCACTGTTTTCATATTATTAATATGAATTAAATTATAAGGAGTATCGCGTGCCACTAGAATCAATTTTCTTCTTTCTTTTAAAATTACATCCGCAGCACGTGTAGTCAAATCATTAGAAATTCCTCCGGCTATTCTACCTAAAGTTCCCATAGAACAAGGACAAATAATCATTGTATCATACCTGGCACTTCCGGAAGCAAAAGGTGCCATAAAATCATTCTTATCATAAAAATCAAAAGGATAATCTATAAATTCTTCATTTCCAAGTTCGTATTTCCACACTTCCTTTGCATTATCAGATAACACAACGCCAACTTTTGAAACTTGATTTTTAATATGTAATAACTTATCAAACAATACTTTAGCGTATATTGCACCGCTAGCTCCTGAAACCGAAACAATTATTTTTCTTTCCACACTTTATTCATTAAATTTACAAAATCTACAGATTGGTACTAAATTTGTAATACTTGATAAAAATAACAAATTAAACATGAAAAAGTTAAATTTTAAATGGTTTGTATTATTTGTAGTTACGTTGAGTATGCTTAATTCAGCAAGTGCAAAAATCAAAAATGTATCTGCTGATAATGATATAAAATGGACAACTATTGATCAATCATTAGCTGATGCAAAAACCGGGAATAAAAAATTTATTTTAGTGGATTTGTATACTGACTGGTGCGGATGGTGTAAAAAAATGGATGAAAATACATTACAAGATGCAGGTATTATTTCATTATTAAACGAAAATTTTACAGTCGTAAAATTTAATGCTGAACAACCAAATCCTGTTTCATTCAATGGTAAATCATACACATTTGCAAAAACCGGTGCTCGTGGTGCTAATCAGTTAGCGCTGGATTTAGGTACTGTAGGTGGGAAATTAGGCTATCCTACAGTAGTTGTATTGGATGCAAATGGAAATAAATTACAGGCGTTTCCCGGGTATAAAGATGTAGAGACATTGAATGTAATTTTAAAATTTTATAAAAGCGGAAGTTATAAAACAATGGATTTCCAGCAATTTCAATCAGGACAATAAAAAATGAATTTTATAAAAATGAATACTTTAAAAAATAGCATGTCAGTATTATTCGTAATACTGACATTTTCTTGTTTTGCAGGCGGTACGAAAACTAAATCTACTAAACCTGTTAAAAAGACAGCTACTACAACCCCTGTGACAACTGCTGTAGTTTCGGAAAATGCAAAGACTGAAAAGAAGATTACCTGGCTGAGTTGGGAGGAAATGGCAAAACTCAATGCAAAAAATCCTAAAAATATTTTTATTGATTTTTATACTTCATGGTGTGGCTGGTGTAAAGTGATGGACAGAAATACATTTGAAGATCCTATCGTTGCTGAATTGATGTCAAAATATTTTTACTGTGTGAAATTTGATGCGGAAAGAAAAGACACGATAAATTTCTTAAATAAAAACTGGGTTTTCGTTCCGGGCGGCAGAAGTGGCTATCACGAACTGGCGGCTTACTTTATGCAGAATGAGCTTTCCTATCCTACTATGTGTGTGTTGACACCGGATTTCAAATTAATCACCCCACTAAAAGGATATATTGCAGTTCCACAGTTTGAACCTGTTATCAGTTTCTTAGGACAAGACTTCTGGATGCCGGCAAAGAATCAGGATATGGAGGCTTATAAGGCAAGTTATAAAAGTCCGCGCACCACACCATGGGTTGCACCTCAATAAAACAAGTAATAATAACAATTGATAAATAAACGAAGCCCCGCATGTGCGGGACTTTTTTTTAACTTTATATCATGCGAAACGGAATACTTTTCTCCATTCTTTTACTCTTTGCTTTTGATGCCGGCTGCAAACCACCCAGGCATACAGACTCAAAAAATTCCATCATACTAGACAAACCCATAAATACCAATAATTCATTACTATGGCAGATATCTGGAAACGGGTTAACAAAACCATCATATCTTTACGGTACCATTCATGTTATTTCTCAAAATGATTTTTTTCTAGGAAAAAATGTAACTAAAAGACTACAATATGCCGATGAACTCGTCATGGAAATTGACATGAGCAAAATGGATATTGCTGCACTTACGAAATTAAGTGTATTAGACAGCGGAATGGCTATAAGAAATTATATGGACGATACTGATTATGCTGTTTTAAAATCATTTATGGAAGATTCAATCGGTATTCAAAAATTTACTTTTGAAAGCTTTTATTCAAAGCTAAAACCATTTTATTTGGAACAACTTATTTTCTTTAAATACTTAGGTCAGGAAAAAGAATCTTACGAACAAAACTTTAAGAAACTGGCTGAAGAAAAAAACACACCGCAATCGGGTTTGGAAACGATTGAAGAACAGTTGCTTTTTTTGGATGAAATCCCATTGGATAATCAATTAAAAAGCATGATTAAAACTATAAAAAATTATACATCAGAAACACAAAAACTGGATGAGTTAATTAATGATTACAAGGCCCAAAATATATCTGCACTAACTAAATCTTTCGAAGAAGATGAAGATACTTTATTGAAAAAGAAATTGGTTGATAAACGAAACAATAACTGGATTCCAAAATTAAAATCTTTAATGGAAGGTAAGTCTTGTTTTATTGCAGTTGGAGCAGGTCATCTTGGCGGCGAAAATGGCTTAATTAACCTACTTACGAAACAAGGCTATACAGTTGAACCCATTTCTATTAATTAATAAAAATTAATTGACAATTAACAATTGACGATTAACAATAAATAGTAGTCAGGTAACTATTTTGTACTTTTACATTTGTATTTACTGGCATTAAAAATATAATTGTCAATGTACATCGTTAATTGTTAATTGATATGGAACTTCCTAAAATTTTAGACTATCAACAGATTGAAGAGAAATGGTACAAACATTGGCTCGAGAAAAAATATTTTAAATCCACTCCGGACGAACGCGAACCCTATACCATTGTTATTCCACCACCAAATGTTACAGGCGTGCTACATATGGGCCACATGCTCAACAATACTATTCAGGACATATTGATTCGGAAAGCGCGAATGCAAGGGAAAAATGCGTGCTGGATTCCTGGCACAGACCACGCTTCTATTGCTACTGAAGCGAAGGTTGTAAATCTGTTAAAAGAACAAGGCATCAGCAAAAAAGATATTACACGTGAAAAATTTTTAGAACATGCTTGGGAATGGAAAGAAAAATATGGCAGCATTATTTTAAAACAATTAGAAAAACTAGGCGCTTCGTGCGATTGGGACAGAACGCGTTTCACCATGGAAAAAGATTTGAGTGAAGCAGTGATTGGTGTGTTTATTGATTTATATAATAAAGGAAAAATTTACCGAGGTGTTCGTATGGTCAACTGGGATCCGAAAGGATTGACTGCTGTTTCTGACGAAGAAGTAATTCATAAAGAAGTGAATTCCAGATTATTTTATGTTCGTTATAAAATTGAAAATACAAATGATGACTGGATAACGATTGCTACCACACGACCCGAAACTATTTTAGGCGATACTGCAATCTGCGTACATCCTGATGATGAACGTTATAAAAACCTGAAAGGAAAATCTGCGGTAGTTCCTTTAATCAATCGCGTCATTCCAATTATTTTTGATGATTATATTGATATCGAATTTGGAACAGGTGCTTTGAAAGTAACACCTGCTCACGATATCAACGATTATAATCTGGGTATCAAACATAATCTTGAAGTGATTGATACACTGAATGACAACGGAACATTAAGTGAAAAAGCGCAATTGTATATTGGTGAAGACAGATTTGCTGTCCGTAAAAAAATTGCTGCTGACTTAGAAGAAAAAGCACATTTAGTTAAAATAGAGGAAATTAAAAATAAAGTTGGTTATTCAGAAAGAACAGATGCTGTCATCGAACCAAAATTATCCATGCAATGGTTTTTGAAGATGGATGAACTATCAAAACCTGCATTGAAAAATGTGATGAATGACAACATCAAGCTGATTCCTGAAAAATTCAAAAACACTTATAAGCATTGGATGGAAAATGTACATGACTGGTGTATTTCGCGTCAGTTGTGGTGGGGTCACCGCATTCCAGCATGGTATGATGAAAAAGGAAATGTAGTGGTTGCCAAAACATTGGAAGAAGCAAAGAAAATTTACTCAGAAAAGTTTTTAAATCTTAATTCTGAAATCTTAAATCAAGATGAAGATGTACTTGACACCTGGTTTTCATCCTGGTTGTGGCCGATAAGTGTTTTTGATGGCTTTAAAGAACCAAACGGAAAAGACATTAATTATTATTACCCGACGAATGATTTAGTGACTGCTCCTGAGATTTTATTTTTTTGGGTGGCAAGGATGATTATGGCGGGTTATGAATATAAAAATGAAAAACCTTTTACAAATGTTTACCTGACAGGAATTGTACGTGATAAACAAGGTCGTAAAATGTCTAAATCATTAGGCAACTCACCTGACCCATTAGATTTGATAGAAAAATATTCTGCTGATGGTGTGCGTACAGGAATGTTATTTTGTTCGCCTGCAGGAAACGATCTGCCATTTGATGAAAAACTGTGCGAACAAGGCAGAAATTTCACCAATAAAATATGGAACGCATTACGTTTAGTAAAAGGCTGGGAAATAGAAAGTGAGATAAGAGATGAGAGTTTAGCCTCTCCTATCTCACGTCCCACATTTCAAAGTCCTGTTTTTATATGGTTTGAAAATAAACTTGAACTACTAAAAGAGAATTTAGAAAAATCGTATGCTTCTTATCGGTTATCGGAAGCATTGATTGATTTGTATAAATTTATCTGGGATGATTTCTGTTCATGGTATCTGGAATTTGTGAAGCCGCCATTTGGTGAAAAGATTGATGTTGTTTCTTATCAGAAGACAGTTGGATATTTTGAAGAACTGATGAAACTATTACATCCGTTTATGCCTTTTATTTCTGAAGAAATCTATCATCATTTACAGGAAGGAAGAACAGGAGATATTTGTGTTGCCACCTATCCTGTAAATAAATCTTTTGATATAAACATTATTCATGAAGGGGAAAAATTAAAAGAGATTATTTCTGCCATTCGCGATGTGAGAAATAAAAATGGCTTATCTCCAAAAATAAAACTGTCTGTGTTCATTCAGGCGAAAGATAAAAGTCTGTACGAAAAACTTAGCACACTTATTGAAAAAATTGCGAATATCAATCCGATTAGTTTTACAGAAACAGAAGTTGCAAATACTGTTTCACAACTTATCCTGACAGACAAAATCTATATTGAAACAGGAGTTGAAATTGACGCTGATAACGAAAAGAAAAAGATTGCTGAAGAGATTGCTTACTACAAAGGCTTTATAGAAAGTGTAAATAAAAAGCTTTCGAACGAAAAATTTGTAGCCAATGCAAAACCGGAAATCATTGAAAATGAACGTAAAAAAATGGCGGACGGACAGTCTAAATTGCAATCCTTGGAAGAAAGTTTTAGTAAATTATAATAATTTATCACACTACCATTATTTGAATACTCTGTTGAATTTCTTATCTTTGCAACTCGAAATAAAGTAAAATGAATATTTGTATAGTAACAGGGTCAGGTGGTCTGATTGGAAGTGAATCTGTAGAATTTTTTGCAGATAAATTTGATTTAATTATAGGTATTGATAATGACCTTCGTTCCTATTTTTTTGGTGCTGACGCATCTACTTCCTGGAACAAAAATAAACTGGAAGAAAAATTCCAGAATTACAAGCATTATAATATTGATATCCGAAACAATGCAGAACTGGAAAAAGTTTTTCAGGAATATAATGAAGATATCAAACTGATAGTTCATACTGCTGCACAGCCATCTCACGACTGGGCTGCGAAAGAACCGTTCACCGATTTTACAGTAAACGCAAACGGCACTTTAAACATGCTGGAATACACACGTATATATTCTCCAAAAGCTGTGTTTATTTTTACTTCTACCAATAAAGTTTACGGTGATAATCCGAATTACTTACCCCTAGTAGAAAAAGAAACTCGATGGGAAATTGATGAATCGCATCCGTATTTTAAAAATGGTATTGATGAAAATATGAGTATAGACCACACTAAACACTCCGTGTTTGGTGCATCTAAGGTTGCTGCCGATATTATGTGCCAAGAATACGGTCGTTACTTCGGAATGAATGTTGGAGTGTTCCGTGGTGGCTGTTTGACGGGTCCGAATCACAGCGGTGCAATGTTACATGGCTTTTTATCTTACCTGATGAAATGCGCGATTACAGGAACACAATACAATATTTTCGGATACAAAGGAAAACAGGTACGTGATAATATTCACAGTTTTGATTTAGTAAATATGTTCTGGCATTTCTACCAGAATCCAAAACAAGGCGAAGCATACAATGCGGGCGGAGCGCGTTTTTCCAACTGTTCCATGATGGAAGGAATTAGCCTGTGCGAAGAAATTTCAGGAAATAAAATGAATTACCAGTATGTTGAAACCAACAGAGTCGGTGATCATATTTGGTATATTTCTGATGTCTCCAAATTTCAGCATCATTACCCTGAATGGAGTTTCAAATATGACCTGCACACGACTTTAGTTCAGATACATGACAGTATGCTGCAACGCGTTTAATAAATCTGGTCTTAACTTACGAATACTCATTCAAAATTGCCGAATACTAATTTGGCAAGAACATATTTACAGGATTATCTAAATTCCT
>JAYVPA010000199.1:0-3733 GCA_043757615.1 Sphingobacteriales bacterium
GAAAGTCCATTTTATTTGTTTTTAATTTAGAGTAAAATTGTTAGGAATGGATTGATGTTTATCGATAATAAGCGTATGTATTTTTATTTCTAAAGTTTCTACTTCATGCTTCAAAATATTTAGAGATGCTAAATATTTTTTCTGCTGGTGAAGATTTCTTTCTGCGACAATTCTTTTAGTTTCATGCAGTGAAACTTCATTGGTTATTTTTGGTTGTATGTTTTGTAACAGTTTTCTTAATTGATGTTCAGCATTCATTCCAAATTCTTTTTTGCCAATAATTGCTTCCTCAATAAAGTTGCAACCAACATCATTCACCAAATAAATACTTTGGATTTGTTCTCTTTTAATAAATTCTTTTATTACTGCAAGTTCGTCTGAACAAAAATTTAAAACACCTGCTGTTGATGTCATAAATAAAATATCATCACCAAATTTTGTTCGTAGGTAATTTTCTAATTGACAAAATGGACAGATAATAAAAAGGAGATTGTGTGTATTCATTTTATTATTTTATTTAACATTTTATTTAAGGGTTGAGGACTTTATATGACTGGCTCGTTCCAATCGGTCATTGATAGATTTTCCTAATCCTGAATCAGGAAAGCGTTCTGCTACTATCAGGTCTAAATTCAATTTATCCAATCTGTGCAACGCAGAATATAATTGTGATGCAGCTTCTTTTAAATCTCCTTTCTCTGACAATACTTCCTGAGAGTGAACAGCAGCAGAATTGTTTATTTTCTTGAAAAGTAACAGTCCGATTTTTTTATCAGGAACTGATTTTAAAAATTGGTCAACATCGCTTACTAAAAATGTTGCAGTAGCTGGCGCATAATGTTTAGAAAGCATTCCGGAAGCAATTGGTGAATGTTCCTGCTTGTTTTTGATTTGTATAGTTCCGATTATATTTTCAATTTCCTCTACTGTTATAGCACCTAATCTGTATAAAATAGGTTCTTCATTTTCAAAACCTATGATGGTAGATTCAATTCCATTTTCGCAAGAACCACCATCTATAACCATAGGTAATTTATTATTAAAATATTCTACCACATGCAATGCAGAGGTTGGACTAACAGACCCGAACGGATTAGCACTTGGAGCCGCTAAAGGAAATTCTAATTCTTCTAACAAAGCCAAAGTAATTGGGTGATTTGGCACTCTGATTGCGACAGAATCCTTACCGGCAGTAACTAAATCAGAAACTGACAGTTGTTTTTTTAGTACTAATGTTAATGAGCCGGGCCAAAATATTTTTGCCAACAATCTTGCCTTTGCAGGAATGTCTTTTGCCAATTTGTCTAAATCTTCTACTGATTTAATATGTACAATTAGTGGATTGAAAAGAGGTCTTTGTTTGATTTCAAAAATTTTAGTTATGGCTTTTTTGCTGTAAATATTTCCTGCCAAACCATAAACGGTTTCGGTAGGAATGGCAACTACACCTTCGTGATTTAAAATGTCAACTGCTTTGAATATATCTTTAGAAATGATAGTCATAAGTTTTCAAGTGGTTATCTTTCTTTTTGAAACACTAAACGTTTAGCGTATTTAGCATCATTAAATCTTCCATTGTCAAAAGCATGAGTGCCGTTGACAAATGTTCCTATCACTTTACTTTTAAATTGATAATCAGTAAAAGGAGACCATCCACATTTATATAAGATTGTTTCCTCATTAGCCACCCACTTTTTGTTTAAATCAATCAAAACTAAATCGGCATAATAGCCCTCCCTTAGATAACCTCTGTCTTTTATGCGATAAATTTCTGCAACATTATGACTGGTTCGTTTTACAATTTCTTGCAGTGAAATTTCATTTTGATGATACAGTTCCAATAAAATGGGTAACGCATGTTGCACTAAAGGAGCACCCGATTTGCTTTGAAAGTAATTACCCGATTTTTCTTCTAAAGTGTGAGGTGCATGGTCGGTAGCAATGATGTCAAGTTTGTTTTCTTTGAGAGCTTGCAGTAATCCGTTTTTATTTTTTTCTGATTTAATGGATGGATTCCATTTAATTAAAGCACCTTTAGTTTTGTAATCTGTATCTGAAAACCACAAGTGATGCACACAAACTTCGGCAGTTATTCTTTTATGTGAAACAGGAATTGTGTTTTTAAATAGTGTTGTTTCCTTTTCAGTTGATACATGTAAAACATGAAGTCGTGTGTTTTCTTTTTTTGCAATTTCAATAACTCTCTTAGTGGCTTTATAGCAAGCTTCTTCATCTCTAATTAAAGGATGGCACTCAATAGGAATTTTATTACCGTATTTAGTTTTGAATTGCAATACATTTTTTTCAATAATACCATCATCTTCGCAATGAAGTGCAATCAATGAATCAGACCTTGAAAAAAGTTGTTCTAAGTAATCTGGATAATTACAAACCAATCCATCTTGGTTATCAAAATACAATCCGTCATCACTCAAACCACAAACAGTTTCATTATTTATTTTTAAAGATTCTTCCAAATTATTTTTATTGATTCCCATAAAAAAAGAATAATTAGCGAAAGAAGAATTAGCGGCTAACAGATATTTTTCTTCAAGAAGTTTAAGAGTAGTTGTATTTGGATTTGTGTTTGGCATATCCATGTAAGAAGTAATGCCACCTGCAACAGCCGCCTTTGATTCGGAATAAATATTCCCTTTATGAGTAAGCCCAGGTTCACGAAAATGTACTTGGTCGTCTATCATTCCTGGGATTAGAACAAGACCTTCTGCATTAATTGTTTTTATATTTCCTTTAGTTGAGGCGATACAACTTTCAATTTTTTCAATTCTGTCTCCCATAATTAAAACATCTGCTATTTTAATTTCTCCTTCGTTAATTACCGTTGCACTTTTTATTAAAGTTTTTTTCATTTATAAAATGTTCATGGGTTACAGATGTCGCAATACATCGGGTCTTCTGCGAACTTTTGTTTAGGAAATTTTTCTTCTTTTACAAAATCACAATTTTTACATTGATAGATGTAACTTAAAGTTGACCGTGTTTTAAACCCACATAAGCTGCAAGGCAAACCTTGTTTGGCTTCTGTAATTCCGAAGCCAGGAGTGTTGCATGCCGGGCAACATGATTTTATTTTTGCCACTAACTTTTTTGCTGCAATTTCTATTACTCCCATTCGAGTAGGATTGTATAAAGCTCTCATATCGGTTTCGGCAAAAGCACTTCCATACTTTTCTATTAAAAGTTGAAATGATTTTTTTAGCACTTCTGTATCTGTAATTCCTTTGATGATTTCTGTGTTATCATTCTTCGCTTTACGCAATATCAAGGCATGAGAAGGAAATTTAACACTGTTTGCAAAGTCGGTTAATTGTTTTTCTGATTTTATTTCATCACCAGTAAAATTTGTTTGGGTGCTTAACTCTCTCTCAATTATTTCAAGATTGTTTTTCTTATCAATGAAAATTAAAAACTCATCATCGGCAGGTACAAAAAAGATAGTAGGATGTGAACCGAAAGAACCTTCACTTGCAATACCCAAATCACAATTGCTTACCTCCATTGCTTGCAAACATTTATTTCTAAGCGTTGTAATGGGGTCGTCTTTGCGTTCAATTTCACCTGTAAAAGTTCCAAGTAAATCGGTATCAAAATTTTCGGGAGTAAAGCACTTTACACCAAATGCTTCTTCAAACAATGGAGCAATTGCTTTTTCTTTTTGATGCTTGGTAGCTATTACTAATTTTCTTTCGCTAAACACTTGCTGACTATTTTT
>JAYVPA010000200.1:0-14038 GCA_043757615.1 Sphingobacteriales bacterium
TGATTCCAAGGTAGCCCTTATTAAATGTGCTTTTTTAGTTCCTCTTGTTAAACCAAAAATTCCACCTCGTGCATACATATCCCAATACGGTGCACCTAAGCCGGCAAAGGCGGGCACCACAAATACACCACCTGTATCCTCCACCTTCATTGCGTAATATTCTGAATCCGGTGCAGTGTCTATCAGCTTCAGTCCGTCGCGCAGCCACTGAATCGCAGCTCCTGCAATAAATACGCTTCCTTCCAATGCATATTCTACTTTACCATCTAAAGACCATGCTATCGTTGTTAACAAACCGTGTTTTGATGCCACACGTTCTGTTCCCGTATTCATCAGCATAAAACAACCTGTGCCATATGTATTTTTTGCCATGCCCGGTTCAAAACAACTTTGTCCAAATAAAGCACTCTGCTGATCTCCGGCAACACCGGCAATAGGAATTTCCATATCGAAGAATACATCTGAATTTGTAACTCCAAACTTTCCGGATGAAGGTAATACTTCCGGTAATAAAGATGCAGGAATATCAAAATCGTGCAAGAGTTTCTGATCCCATTTTAAATCTTTAATGTTATAAATCAATGTGCGTGATGCATTGCTGTAATCTGTAGCGTGTACTTTTCCCTTGGTTAAGTTCCATATCAACCACGTATCCACAGTACCGAAACACAATTTGCCTTCATGTGCTTTTTGTCGCGCACCTTCTACATTATTCAGTATCCAGTTTATTTTTGTTCCTGAAAAATAAGCATCTATTACCAAGCCTGTATTATCTTTAATATAAGCTTCCAGGCCTCTTGCTTTCAGTTCGTCGCAGAATCCTGCTGTTCTTCTATCTTGCCAGACAATGGCATTGTAAATAGGTTTTCCTGTTTCTCTATCCCAGATTATTGCTGTTTCGCGCTGATTCGTAATTCCGATTGCTGCAATTTCTGACGGACGTATATTCGCTTTTGCAACTGCTTCTCTTGCTACATCTATCTGCGATTGCCAGATTTCGTTCGGATCATGTTCCACCCAACCCGGTTTTGGAAATAGCTGCGTAAATTCTCTCTGTGCAACCGAAACGATATTTGCATTCTTATCAAATAATATGGCACGCGAACTTGTAGTACCTTGGTCAAATGCTAAAATGTATTTTTTTTCCATTGATGTTTTTTTCTAATCTGAGTAAATATAAAAATAAAAAATAGATTGTATTGAGCTGATTAATTGATTACACAACAGATTATAATTTTTATCTTTGAACTGTACAAGAATCCTTAACAAGTATATGAAAATATTCGTCTATCTTTTTTTGTTTATTATATCTTCTTACACGGAAGCCGAAAAACCTGTCTCACTAAAAAACTATAAGCAAATTGAAAAAAAAATATTTATAAATGAGATAGAAAAATATGGCTTAACCGATGGCGATACGCTTTTGGATCTTGGCTGCGGAGATGCCGCACATAGTGCACAAATATTCCGTTTTTACCCGAATATGTTTTTTGTGCTGGAAGATATAGATATTGACGATGCTAAAAAAAAGGATGCATCTATTAAGGTAGCCGGTGTAAGAAAGAATTTCAAAGACCATTGTAAATATGTTATAGGCCGGAATAATTCTATACCATTAACATCCTCTTCTTACAGATTTATCTTATGCAGGAAAACAGTGCATGAATTTATAGAACCACAATATATGCTGAAAGAAATAAAACGGCTACTGACGGATGACGGAATTATAATAGTGGAAGAAGCGATACCTCAAAAAAAAGGCGAACTCGACCCCTACTGCGAGATGCCGCGTATGACAAAAGAAGAAGTCATCAATTTATTTACGCAAAACGGATTCAAATTTTTATCTGCTGATGTGACTACCATGAATATTAAAAGTAAGGACGACAGAAATATGAATATATTGAAATTTGGGAAGTAGCAGATTTATTGAAAGTATTTGATTAGCTCTTTTATAATTATAAATAGCCCACCTCCGATACCACCTATGGCAACACTCCAACTACGTATATTGTTAGCAATTGGATCATCTTCTTTTTTTATTGGCAATCTAATTAGTTGAAATAGTGAAGCACAACCAATTAACAATGCAATTATTCCATATATCATTTTATAAATTTATAATTTAAAAACAAAAAAGCGAAGTAAAATACTTCGCTTTTTGTTTTTACCGCGAACGTCGAAGAGGTTTTTAACCTCTTCGACGTTCGCTTATTTATTTCGCAACGGAAACACTTCGTGTTTCTCTGATTACCGTAACTTTTATCTGTCCGGGGTAAGTCATTTCATCCTGTATCTGCTGTGCAATCTTGAATGAAATTTCTTCCACTTGTTTGTCATCTATTTTTTCTGCTTCTACCAATACACGCAACTCACGACCTGCTTGTATTGCATATGCTTTCTGTACACCCTGGTATGATACCGCTAATTTTTCCAACTCGTCGATACGTTTCATGTAGCTTTCCATAATCTCACGGCGCGCGCCCGGACGTGCACCGGAAATAGCATCACAAGCCTGTATGATTGGAGAAACAACATACAACATTTCCATCTCGTCGTGGTGCGCTCCTACTGCATTTATAATTACAGGTGCCTCACCATATTTCTCACATAATTTTGCTCCTAATAAAGCATGTGATAATTCAGGATCTTCATCCGATACTTTTCCAATATCGTGTAATAAACCTGCGCGTTTTGCGATCTTGGAGTTCAATCCTAACTCACTTGCCATGATAGCGCAAAGATTTGCCACCTCGCGTGAGTGCTGTAATAAATTTTGTCCGTAAGAAGAACGGAAACGCATCTTTCCAACCAATCGAATCAACTCAGGATGCAGACCGTGAACGCCTAAATCAATTACGGTACGTTCCCCGATTTCCATGATTTGTCCTTCCAGTTGTTTTTCTGTTTTCGCCACCACTTCTTCAATTCTCGCCGGGTGAATACGCCCATCTGCCACTAATCGTTGTAATGATAAACGTGCGATTTCTCTTTTATAAGCATCGTATCCGGAAATGATAATTGCCTCAGGAGTATCATCTACGATAATTTCTACTCCTGTTGCTGCTTCCAGCGCACGGATGTTTCTTCCTTCTCGTCCGATGATTTGTCCTTTTTGTTCGTCAGAAGATAAGTTAAAAACGGAAACTGTATTTTCGATTGCTGTCTCTGCTGCTGTACGCTGGATAGACTGGATAACAATTTTCTTCGCTTCTTTCGTCGCTTTTAATTTTGCTTCATCCATGACCATTTTCACATGAGCCATCGCATCGGACTGCGCTTTGCCTTTTAACTGTTCTATTAATTGTGCTTTCGCTTCTTCAGCAGATAACTGGGCAACCTGCTCCAGTTTTGCAATATGAACCTCATGTGCTTTTTCAAGTTCCGCGCGTTTCACGGCTGCTAATTCATTTTGTTCTGTTAAACGCGTTTTTAATGCATCGTTTTCTTTTTCCTGTTTGTTAGCACTCGTCATTTTATCTTTTAACGACTGTTCAATTTGTTTCGCGCGGTTTTCGCCTTCCAACATTTTACGGTTACGTTGTTCAATTTCCTTGTTATGTTCTTCTTTTTGTTTCAGGAAAAACTCTTTCGCTTCCATCATCTTATCTTTTTTCAAAGATTCTGCCGTGTTAAGGGCTGATTTTTTGATGAGCTCAGCTTCCGCCTTTGCTGTTTCTTCGAAAACTTTTGCTTTTTCTTCAATGATCTTTGCTTCTGCTAATTGTTTATCGACATTTGCTTTAGACAACATTTTACCTAAAACAAAACCAAAGATAAGTGCTACAACTGCCGCAATTACTGCTATAATTATTGGATTCACTGTGTTTGTTGTTTATATTGTTATAAATTTATTCTGTTACTTTTTGGTGGAAAGTAATCAAAACCCACCCTAAATCCTAAAGGGACTTTTGGGCATTGTGAAAGTACACAAATTGTTATTTGTGCATTTTCTATCTTTTACACAGCATAAGAATAACTCTGAAAATCAGAAGAGTGTGATACCGAGTTGTTTATCGAGTATAGCTTCGAGTTCGTCGAGTTTGGCGTCGATATTAGCGTTAGTGGCTTTATTTTTATGTTGCAAAGCTTCCGCGGTAGACTGCAATGCAATCATGGACAGGAAATCCTGTCTGTCGCGGGTGAGCAATGTTTTCTGGTATTCGGCAATCTTATCATTGATATCTTTGGCAGCCTGACGAACATAGCCTTCTTCATCGGCCGACACCTTCAATTTATATGGTCTTCCTGCTATTAACAGATTTATGTTAAGTGGTTCTGCCATTCTATTGTATCAATTTTGCCAAACAGTCGTCAATTTCTACCATAAACTCTTTCAACTGGTGCTTAGTCACTGCTCTTTCCTTTTCGGATAAATGCACTTCTTTTGCTGCTTTTATGTATTGTATTTGTTCTTTTAAACTTTCTTTTTCTTTGTTTTGATCAATAATTTTATTTTCTAATGCTAAAATCTTAAGTTCCAACCCGTTGTTGTTTTCTGCCAACTTCTGATTTTTCTCTAAAATTAGCTGAATTTTTTTAAAAATCCGCTCCCATTTGTCATCAATCTTTGCCATCTTATCGAATTACAGCGTTTAATTGTGTTTGATATTCTTCCATCAATTTTTTCATAACACTTTCAATATCATTGTCTTGAAGCGTTTTTGAGTCATCTCTGAAGGTAAAACTCACTGCGTAAGATTTATTTTCTTTACCAATTTTTTCATCCTCATAGATATCGAATAACTCAATATTACGCAAAATTTTCTTTCCAAATTTCTCTGCGATGGATTTTACTTGAGAAAATTTCACTTTTTTATCTAATAAAAGCGCTAAATCTCGTTTTACTGCCGGATATCTGAAAATCTCGGTATAATTGGTTTTTACCTTTTTCGCAGCTGCAATAATAGTATCCCAGTTAAAATCTGCAAAATATACCTCTTGTTTGATGTCGAACTGTTTAGTGAATTGTAGATGCACTTTTCCAAATTCCACTAATTTCTTTTCCCCTTTTTTGTACAATAAGGAGTAATTGAAGATTTCCGACAATTCATTGTCTAACGCATCAAAAGTGCTAATTCCTATTTTTGACAGAATTGTATCCACTATTGATTTAATATAATAGAAGTCGGATTTTTTATTTGGAGTGTTCCAGTTTGAATTAGATTTATTGCCAGAGATAAAAATTGCTAAATGATTTTTTTCAGTGTAATTCAATGCGTCAGTCCGGTGATATGTCTTTCCGAATTCAAATAATTTGACATTTGAATTTTTGTGGTTGATATTATGGGCTACAGATTCCAAACCTGAAAATAACATATTATTTCTCATCACGTCTAATTCCACATTTATAGAACTTAACAAACGAACCCAATTTTCCGGTGACTGATTTTTTAGCCCTGACTGATATTTAGATTTTGTGATGCTGTTATTCATCATTTCATAAAAACCAAAATTTACCAACGTATCGGCAGTGTTGTTGTATAATTTATCTGTATCAAAACGATTAGAGAAATTTATACTTGCATTTAATTTTGTTGGAATAACCACATTATTAAAACCATAAATACGTAAAATATCTTCAATCACATCTGCTTCACGTGTGACATCTGTACGATATGGCGGCACTTGTAGTAGATACGCACGGCTGTGCGTATTTACGTTGTCAACAACTTTTATTTCCAGTAAATCCAAAATATTTTTTACATCTCCCTCTGGAATATTAACTCCTGTCAGTCTTTCGATATTTCCCAACTCCAATATAACTTCGAAGTGTTCGAACTTTTTATTTTCAACTTTATAAATCTGAGAAGCGATTTTTCCATTTGCAATTTCTGCAATTAATTGTGCTGCACGCAGCAAAGCTGTTTCTGTACAATTCGGATCAATACCTTTTTCAAAATGTGTAGCTGCTTCTGTTCTCAATCCATGACGCGTTGATGTACGACGAATTGTTTTCGGATCGAAATACGCACTTTCCAGGAAAATAGATGTTGTTGAGTTTTTCACTCCGGAATTCAAACCACCATATACACCGGCAATACACATACCATTGCTTTCATCATCGCAAATCATTAAATCTTCTTCGTGCAATTCTATTACTGTATTATCTAATGCAGTGAATTTTGTTTTTGCAGGAAGATTTTTGACAACAATCTTGTTTCCTTTTATTTCTTTCAAATCGAAAGCATGTAATGGCTGACCGTATTCATGCAAAACAAAATTTGTAATATCTACAATATTGTTGATTGGTTTTTGTCCAATTGCTTTTAATCTGTTTTTTAACCATTCAGGAGATTCTTCCACTTTTATATTGTCAATAATAACACCCAAATAGTTTGGACATGCTGCATTATTTTCAACCTCTATCTTAAAATCAGACTTGGGATTCGAGACTTGAGATTTGAGAACTGGAAGTATTAGTTTGCTTTCTGTCTTATTTCTGAAAGATAATGCGGCTGCTAAATCGCGTGCGACACCTATATGCGAAAAAGCATCCGTTCTGTTTGGCGTTAGACCGATTTCAATCACATAATCATTTTCTACTCCAAATATTTCTGAAGCCGGCGTTCCAACTTTTATAGTTGAATCCAATACCATAATACCTGCATGAGATACACCTAAACCAATTTCATCTTCTGCGCAAATCATTCCGACAGATTCTACACCACGGATTTTTGCTTTCTTAATTTCAAATGGTTCTCCTGTAGATGGAAATAATTGTGTACCCACTAATGCAACAATTACTTTTTGTCCGGCTGCAACATTTGGCGCACCACAAACAATTTGTAATGTTTCATTTCCTACATCTACTTTGCAAACTGATAATTTGTCTGCATCCGCATGTTTTTCTTTTTCCAGTACATGACCAACTACTAAACCTTTCAATCCGCCTTTAACGGATTCATATGGTTCAATGCCTTCTACTTCCAAACCAATATCGGTTAATAAATTATGTAACTCTTCGTTTGTTAAATCGAAGCTGATATATGATTTGAGCCAATTGAGTGAAATCTTCATCTGAAATTATAAGTAATTAGAAACGTTAAAATTAAAGATAATCTTGTGAATACAACCCATAAAGTATAATTTTAAGAAAAACATAATTTATGAAACAATACATAACCTTTCTTTCCATCGCTATTTCCTGCATTTTCATTTTTTCCTGCGGTAAAAATGGTAATTGCTCTACAGATAATACAGGTTCTATACTGATACATAATGATGCCAGTATAATGCCATCAGGCACTGCAGATTTTTTCAGAGGTAGTACAAAACTTGCTTCTGTGGCAAAAGGCGGTTCTGCAACAGTTGACAATGTTCCTGCCGGGGCATTTATTATGACTATAAAACAAGGGACAGATACGATATACAGGAGCTATGATACTATTATTCAATGTGGCACATTACACTATTATACATCCCTTAAATATCTCCCTATGTCCGACAAACGCTTAAAGAAAAATATTTTGCCCATGAATAATGCATTAAATAACATTGGAAAACTGAATATTTATTCTTTTGAATATAATACTCCCAAAAATTACGCAGGATTTACATCGGTTGGATTGCATTATGGTTTTATGGCGCAAGAGCTGAAAGATATATATCCAACTTTTGTTCAGATGAACAGTAACGGTTATTATTCTGTCAACTATCAGGAAATGATTCCGGTGCTAGCAAAAGGAATTCAGGAACAACAAATACAAATTGATGATTTGAAAAAAGAAGTAGCTGAATTAAAAGGCATCGTAAAACAACAGCAAATTTTAGCAAGCAAATAACAGTATGCATTTTGATTTCCATCCTTTATTAGATATTGCTATCAGAAGCAGTTGCGTGTATGTTTTTATGATTGTTGCCTTCCGCATCTTCGGAAAACGCGAACTCTCACAGTTATCTATTGCCGACTTGGTATTGATTGTATTAATTTCCAATGCCGTGCAAAATGCAATGGTGGGTGAAAATACTTCGCTGATTGGTGGTTTAACCGCAGCTACAGTTTTGTTTTCTTTAAACATGATTTTAGGTTATCTGATGTTTCGATTTAAAAAAATACGAAAATTAGTGCAATCGGAACCTGTTACGTTAATTTATAATGGAAAAGTGATTGAGAAAAATCTGAAAGATGTATTATTAACAATGGATGAGTTAGATTCTGCTATTCGTGAGCATGGAGTAGATAAAATAATAGATGTAAGTTTGGCGATATTAGAATCAGATGGGAATATTAGTGTGATTTCGGGAAATGATAAGCATCTGAAACGTACGCAATATAAACGCAAACGTCATCATAAAACGTTGCTGGATATGTAAATCTTTTGAAAACTCCGAATGACAATACTCTATTTATTACACAATGAGTTTCTTCAACAGTACAAACTGTCCGAGATGATACTGTAAATGTGAAATTTGTCCGTACAGATTTCTGTAGCCTGGTGTAGCTCCTTCAAACATTGGCACAACTAATACAGCATCTTGTTTTTGTTGCTAATTTTTCTGTCAGCAATTTAAATGAATCCATGAAATCCTGTTTTAATAAATTCTATACTTCTTCCGTCAATTCCAATATGACAAGAAAATCTTCTTCTTTTTCAGGTTGGTGGATTTTCTCCATTTAATTGTTTTGTGATTACTTTATTCCAATAGGTTAAATGTGCAGTTAACTGTGCAATATTCAAATAGTAATCATTTATGCGATGCACTGCTTTTTCAGCAGTAATACCATCTAATGCCTGTTTGCATTTACGCCAGTCCAGTTACCGCCATTTTCAGTTTCAGCAACAAGCGTTTTTATTTTATTAATTTCGGTATTCATTAAAATGACTATTTAACTGCTTTCACAAAATCACTTACTAAATAAGTTATTAATTTTCCTGAAGTTGAAGATTTTAATCCCTTGTCTGATTCTGAAACACCCTCGCAGATGTGCAGGTATGCAACTTTACTTTGAGTGGCTGCATGATGTATAAATTGCCGCGCCTGTGTTGATGAAAATCCGCTTGGCGAAAGAGCACTTGACAATACATTTTCAATTGCATCCATGTCTATCTCGATTCCTGTATATGTATTTTTTGTAAAATTTAATAAACTATCTGTGGCTTGTTTAAATGATTTTTTTTCTCTGATAAAAATATCTTCAAAAATATGCGTTTCAATATATTTATTTTTTTTGATAGTATCTAACATAGATTGCGACATGTAATTTTCATGCAAACCCAAGATGCCATATTTTGCTAAATATCCATCCTGCATCGCATAGGAAAAACCATTGCCTGAATGTCTTCCTTCCAATGCACGAAAATCTGCATGTGCGTCAAAATTCAATGCGTTTATTTTTGCAGATTTTATTTTACCGCTTTGTTCTAACCCAAGCGCAGCGCCTTTAATATTTCCATATGCATTATTATGTCCGCCGCCAATTACAATTGGAATCTTTCCGCACGCAACTACTTTCTGAATCAACTCGGCAACATGTTTATCTATTTCACTTACAACATCACGCAAATATTCTATCGGTTTGTTTTTTATTTTTTTCTGTTGGGATGAAAAATCAAAATACCCCAATAACAAAACATCTTCTGCATTCAGAAATTCATTATGCTGAATATTAAAAAAAGAAGACAGGAAAGATTGCCAGACTGTATGTGTACCACCAACGCCAAGATTCGCTTTCACACCAATATCTTCCGGAATACCAACAAGTACAAATTTTGCATTGGATTTTTTTAATTCCTCCTGCCATTTTTTTTCGTTGGAAACAGCCTGTATTTTTTCACCAGCTTTTGTTTCACCGTTTCGTGTTCTGGTAAATGCTAAATGATTTTCTTTTTTATAAAAGACAAAGTGTTGCATACAATAAAGATATGAAATGCGCGGATTTTATTAAAGAATTATTATGCTTCCTGATATTCGTTATAGGATTTCTGATTTTCATCATATCCGTCGTTTTGGCTTTTTCTGAAAACCCAAAAACGTTGCAATGTATAATTATATCCGAGAGATACTACCAAATCAACTACCAAACGGCTTATTCTGCAATCAATTGTCAGTCCTTCTGTCATTAAATAAGTACCAAAAGATTTAAGTGCCACACTGCCGACAACTACAAAATAAAATTTAAACAATTGGTTTGAAGTTCTTTCTTCTATTGCGTTATATGTCCAGTATTTATTCAATGAAAAATTTACCAAAGCACCTAAGAAACCGCTGATCCAAATTGATATTGTATAGTGGATACCTATTTTTACACAAATAAGAAATATAATCCAGTCACTAATACCGCCGATAAAAGCGGACAATTGCGCTTTACCAAAAGTAAATATGGATTTTTTATTAAGCATTTTCAGTAGCTAAATCTTTCTTTAATTTTTTTTCCTGCGCATCTCTTTCATTACCTGCTTTTAAAAGTTTAAAGGTATCAACGATATTAATGAGGAGAAATAATATATTCCCAATCGTCGAGAAATAAATCAATATATTTCCGAAATACCATTCAGTAATGATTACCAAACAAAGAAGGATCCTTACTTCTGTTGGGCCGATGGGCCCCGGATCGATGGAATACTTATCTGTAATTTTATATTTCAACTGAGCCATCAAAACAACCCAGCCATAATTACAGGCAAAAAGAAATACAAAAAGTTTGTAATAATCATCTATATACAGGAAAAAACCGGCACTCATAAATACAAGTGATATCCAATCCATAACACAATCCAGGGCAAAACCATACCATTTTCTTGGTGTGTTTCTATAATATGCAATTCTTCCATCCAGCGAATCTCCAAACCAGTTTATGATAAACCCTAAAATGGCAAACAATAAATATATTTTATTATGCATTACATTAGCCGCATAAAATGCAAAAAATATAATGAGTGTTCCCACCATTCCAATTGCTGTAAGTAAATCCGGTGTAAAGAATTTTGGCATTATCCTACATAAAAATAATAATGTTGGCTGTTCTAAACCTCTGAGTAAATTAGTCCGGCTTCTATCAATAGAGCCTTTTTGGTTTTTGTCTTCTCCGGTTAAATTCATAGTCCACAAAATTAGTATATTAATGTTAGATGTCCATTAACATGAAGTCAAATAAAATTCACACTATTTTCATTAACGTGTAATAATAAATAATATACCTATTTTTAGTTACTCATATAAAGGTACCGTTTATCATCACCTTATCAATGATATTGTTGCCAAAACTATAAGGTAAATATGAAATTGATGGAATTTGTCTTGTAAAAATAAGATTGGCGAGTTTACCTTTTGTAATACTGCCAACTTGATGTTGGACTTCCATTGCAAAAGATCCGTTGATGGTTGCAGCATTAATCGCTTCTTCAGGAAGCATTTTCATCTGGATGCAAGCTAAGGAAACGACAAAATTCATATTTCCTGAAGGCGATGAGCCTGGATTAAAATCTGATGCCAGTGCAATAGCTGCATCATTTTGTATCAGTTTTCTAGCAGGAGGATATTGCATGCGAAGAAAAAATGCAGCCGTTGGTAAAAGTGTGGCTATCGGTGAATTATTTTTTGACAATAATTCTATTTCTTCTTCATCAATGGTTTCTAAATGATCTACAGAAATTGCATTGGTGTTTATCCCAGCCTGCACACCTCCGGAAATATTTAACTGATTTGCATGAATCTTTGATTTCAGTCCGTATTCAATGCCTGCTTTGCAAATCTGTTCTGTTTCCTGTTGGGTAAAAAATCCTTCTTCACAAAATACATCTATATAATCCGCTAAATTTTCTTTGGCAATCTGCGGCAGCATTTTCTGAACAACCAGATCAATATACCCTCTTCTATTTTCTTTGTATTCTAAAGGGAAAGCGTGAGCTCCCAGAAAAGTTGCTTTGACAAGAATTTTATTTTGTTTTTTTAGTTGCTGGATAACGCGCAGCATTTTCAGTTCGCTTTCAACACTTAAACCATAACCGCTTTTTATTTCTATCGCACCTGTTCCAAGCTGAATTAATTCATTTAATCTTGCTTGCGCTTGTTCCAGTAAAACTTCTTCTGAAGTTTCATTTATTTTTTTTGCAGAGTTTAAAATACCGCCGCCTTTAGCTGCAATCTCTGCATAACTCAATCCTTTTATCTTATCAATAAATTCATTTTCACGTGAAGCAGCAAATACCAGATGTGTATGACTGTCGCACCAGCTTGGTAAAACTGCAGTTTGTTTTGCATCATAAATTTCATCATTAAAATCAGTTTCTTTCAACTCACCCATCAAACCATAATCTTCAATTAAATTATTTTTTATTTTAAGAAAAGCATTTTCTAAAATTGGCAACTCTGCTAAATAATTCCCACGAAGCAATTTACTTTCTTCACGGACATTGACTAAATATTTTATGTTGGTGATGAGCATAAACCTTAAATATTTATTCCAAACTTATCTCCTACCTGTTTTGCTTTTTCATAACCTGCATCTGCATGCCTGAAAATTCCCATTGCCGGATCATTGAATAAAACACGTCGTAAACATTCATCAGCCCGTTCTGTACCATCAGCCAACACCACCATTCCTGCATGCTGCGAATAACCCATGCCTACGCCGCCGCCATGATGAAAACTCACCCAGGTGGCACCACCTGCAGTATTACTTAAAAGATTCAGTAATGCCCAGTCGCTCACTGCATCACTGCCATCCAGCATACTTTCGGTTTCTCTGTTTGGCGACGCTACACTTCCGCAATCCAGATGGTCGCGGCCAATAACGATTGGTGCTTTCAAAATTCCTTTGCGCACCAAATCATTAAATAATAATCCTGCTTTTTCGCGTTCACCTAAACCTAACCAACAAATTCTTGCAGGCAATCCCTGAAATGAAATCCGTTTCTGTGCCTGTTTTATCCAGTTTATCATCGCCGTATTTTCCGGAAATAATTCCATCAATGCCTTATCCGTTTCATAAATATCCTGTGGGTCACCGCTTAATGCTGCCCAGCGGAAGGGACCTTTTCCTTCACAAAATAATGGGCGAATATATGCCGGTGTAAAACCCGGAAAATCAAATGCATTTTTAACGCCACCTTCTTCTGCAAAAGCACGGATATTATTACCATAATCAAATGTGATAGCACCGCGTTTCATTAATGTCAGCATCAATTCTACATGACGGGCCATACTTGCAATTGCTTTATCTTTATATAATTCGGGATTTGATTTACGCAATGCCAAAGCTTCTTCAAAACTAATATCATGCGGCACGTATCCATTCAGAGGGTCATGTGCCGATGTCTGATCAGATAAAATATCAGGAATGATATTATCTTCCAACAAACGTTTTAATAAATCTCCTGCATCCATTACCACGCCAATTGAAATTGCATCGCCTTTATCTCTCGCACAGATTGCATAATCACGTGCTTCTTCATAAGTTTCAAACATGTGATCAATATATTTTGTATCCAGACGTTTTTGAATACTCGCAGGGTTTATATCTGCGCCAAGATAGGTTGCCCCTGCCATCGTTGCGGCTAAGGGTTGAGCGCCGCCCATGCCACCTATGCCGGAACTCACAATTAATTTTCCTTTCAAATCACCATTGAAATGCTGGCGGCCGCATTCCATAAATGTTTCGTACGTACCTTGTACAATTCCTTGCGAGCCGATATAAATCCAAGAGCCTGCGGTCATTTGTCCGTACATCATCAATCCTTTTTCGCGTAACTTGTAAAAGTGTTCCCACGTTGCCCATTTTGGTACGAGGTTGGAGTTGGCAATCAATACACGTGGTGCCTGCGGATGTGTACGTACTACACCAACGGGCTTTCCGCTTTGTACTAACAAAGAATGTTCTTCATCCAATTCCAGTAACTGCTTAATTATTTTTTGCAGTGATTCTACATTTCGGGCTGCCTGACCGATACCTCCATAGACAACTAATTCTGCAGGATTTTCTGCAACTTCTGCATCCAGATTATTCAGCAACATCCTAAGCGGTGCCTCTGTCTGCCATGATTTGGCATTAAGTGTGTTACCACGTGGTGCTTTATAATAAGGATGCACTGCGTAT
>JAYVPA010000201.1:0-13952 GCA_043757615.1 Sphingobacteriales bacterium
CAAATCTTACTGTTAATTATAGCATCTTCTTTCAATTTATTTTTACTGATTAAAAGTGGCCCGCAATTATTTCCTAAAGCACTTCCTGAATGCATCAGCACGTAATTGTCTGAAGCGTATGCAAACGCATGATAACTGAGTTTTGTAATATCGTATTGTTGTTGGAATGCAGCCTGGTTGAGTTGTTCCACATCTGCAAAATGAACATCAAAATTCAGATCTTCCGTATCAATCTTATGATGTATCATCGCATCAAAAATGAACGTATCATTCGGACAAGGTGAAAATGCTAAAGTCATTTTTTGCATGATGCAAAAGTAATTTGAAAATTTCAAAGTTTGATGATTTGAAAATGTTATTTTTGTTTATGGCTACAAATAAGCAGGTTTATAGTGTTGCAGTTATTGCTGCGATTGTAGTCAATGTATTTTCATGGCATCTGCCATTTTTTTGGGACACGATTCTTACATCAACTATCACTCAGCATTTCTATCATAATGGCTTTGGCAATTTTATCACGCCAGCTCAGTTTGATGCAGGTCATCCGCCCTTGTTTTACATATATGTAACTTGCTTTTACCATGTGTTTGGAAAAAGTTTATTTGCTGCGCATTTATCTTTGCTTCCATTTACAATTCTCGGAGTTATTTCGTTCATTAAAATTATGTCTTATTTTTTGTTTTCAAGAAAGCAACAATTCTTTAGCGTTATTTTGTACTTTTCAATTCCTGCTGTTGTCACACAAAATATAATGGTTAGTTATGATGCTGTTTTATTGAGTTTATACTTAGCAGCAATAGCCACTTTTCTAAAAAACAAAAAACTATTATTTACTTTTATTCTGATTGGAATTGTTGGAATCAGTTTGCGTGGATTATTTTGTTTGTTTAGCTTAACTGTAACTATTTATTTTCTTGAACAACGAAATATTAAAAACTGGTTTAAATGGAATCTTTATTTTATTCCTGCAATTTTAATAATTACATGTTGGTATGGGTACCATTATTCACAAACCGGATGGTTGATGTCAACGAATGCGACCGGATGGAGCAATCAGCGTGGTTTTGTAAACGGAATGGGTTTGTTTAAGAATGCTGCTTCTATTGGACGCTGTTTTTTTGATTTGGGTATTTTTATATTAACTATTTTGAGTTTGATATATTTTATTCGGATTAGAAAAATAAATACTTTCACTTTGTTAGCATTGATTCCGTTTTTAATGTTTTCTATTTCATTTTTACCGTTCTCAAATCCTATTAATCATCGCTATTATTTAATTGTATATGTATTGATGCTTCCGATAGTAATCCAATTTCTTTCAGAAAAAAAAATCATGTTTTCTATTTTAACTGTTTTGATTCTATGGCTTGGAAATCTGCAGATCTATCCTGTTCCTATTTCTAATGGCTGGGATTGCACATTGGCACATCTTTCATATTTTAAAAATAGAGAAAAGGCGAGCTTTATATTGGAATATCATACAAAATTTATAAATAAAAGTATTGGTACAGTTTTTCCTATGAATGCAAGCGAATATCAGTTAAATATGATAAAAGATTTAGATAATTCTGTTAAAATCTTAAACGTTAATGGGAAATCTATCGATTCAATAGATTATATTTTATTTTCAAATATTGGTAATGATTTCTCTGATGAACAAATCTATCAATTAAATAAATGGAAGTCTATTGCTGATTGGAAAAATGGTCAGGTATTTATAGTTTTGTATAAAAATCCAAATTTTCATTAAAATAATTCATAATTCTTAATTCATAATTCTTAATTTCACAAAGTGGAAATTTCAGTAATAATACCTGTTTTTAATGAAGAAAAGAATTTAGCGGTCTTGCATGAAAGATTAGTTGATGCAGTCACTTCTGTTACCAACAACTATGAATTTATATTTGTTAATGATGGCAGCAAGGATAATTCATTGACTGTAATAAAAGATTTAGCACAAAAAAATCCACAAATAAAATATATCGATTTCAGTAAAAATTTTGGCCACCAGTTAGCTGTATTTGCGGGTTTAGAACATGCAAAAGGAAATGTTGTAGTTATTATTGATGCCGATTTACAGGATCCGCCGGAGTTGATAAAAGATTTGTATGCAAAGATGAAGCAAGGTTATGATGTAGTATATGCGAAACGTGAAGAAAGAATAGGTGAGTCTTGGCATAAGATAATGACAGCAAAATTATTTTACCGTTTTATAAATAGTATGTCAGAAGTTTCTATTCCATTAGATACAGGTGACTACCGTATAATTTCTAAAAAGATAAATGATATAATTGTGTCGATGCCGGAAAGAAATAAATTTTTGCGCGGACAAATAGCATGGGCTGGTTTTAATCAGACATTTGTAAATTATAAGAGAGATGAACGATATGCAGGCAAAACAAATTACTCGTACGGAAAGATGTTTTCTTTTGCGTTTGATGGTATTACCGCATTTTCAAATTTACCGCTTCGGTTAGCCACTTATATGGGCTTTTTGGTATCCTTAATTTCTTTTGTTGTGATATTATATACATTATATCAAAAATATATCAATGGCAGTGTAGTACAAGGTTGGTCATCACTTATGGTAAGTATTTTATTTATTGGTGGCGTGCAGTTGATTTGTCTGGGTATTATCGGTGAATACTTAGGAAGAATAATGGATAATGTAAAACAACGACCATTATATATTGTGAAAGAAAGCAAGTTGTAAACTATAAAGAAATAATTTTCAATATTTCTTCATTCAGCTTTTTAATAGCATTTTTTAAATCCCAGTTTTCTTTATTTCTTTTTTCTACATAATTAGAAACAGCACGGATTTCAATACAAGGTTTGTTTATTAATTTCAGAACATAATAAAATGCCAGACCTTCCATGTTCTCTGTATCCGCATTATATTTTTTCTGAATAATCCTGATAGTTTTTTCGTTTCCGTGTACTTTGTTTACAGTAATTGAAGTTGCTTTTGGTAAATTTATTTGTTTATGAAAATTAGAATAAACTGGTTCGCACAAACCATATTGGAATGCATCCTCTTGATTGTCAATAAAACCTAGGTCAAAAAAATCCTGAAACTCTTCATCATTTTCTACGCCAAAATCACCATACGTTTCTGAAATAATCTGTATAACTTCGGCAATCTGCAAATCCCGGTTAAAGGCACCGCAAACACCTGCATCAATATAAAAATCACGTTCATGTTTTTGTGTATACAAAGCAAGATGCGCGGCAGTATTCAGCATACCCATTCCTGTTATAAGAAAATGTAAATTTTCATTTGCAATATATAATCCTGTGAAATTACCTGATTTAGGTTGAAACAGATCAAATAAAGGCTTTAATTCAAATTTTGTGGCAGCTACAATAGTGATAAACATGTCCAAATTTAATAAAAAAAACATAAGACTATTGACTAATGGCTATTCACTATTCACTATTTTTGCATTGTGGTTTATTTAACTCGCAGAGAAACGTTTAATGCAGCGCACAGGCTGTATAATAATTATTGGTCAGACGAACAAAACGATGACGTTTTTGGTAAATGTGCCAACAAAAACTGGCATGGACATAATTATGTTTTATTTGTCACAGTAAAAGGAACCCCAAATCCGGATACAGGTTTTATTATAAATGTGAAAGAATTAAGTGAGTTGATTAAAGAAAAAGTAGTCAATAAACTGGACCATACAAATTTAAATTTAGATGTCGATTTTATTCCTAAGAATATCCACCCGACAACGGAAAATTTAGTGAAGATTATCTGGCAGCAGTTGAATCCGTTTATTACGGAATGCCGGCTGCATAGTATAAAATTATACGAAACAGAAAATATTTACGCTGAATATTTCGGCGAATAACACTATTTTGTCATCTGATAGTAGTGAAGAAATGAATTTTATTCTCAAACACTTTAATGATTTAACTGTACACGAGTTGTATGATTTATTGCAATTGCGTGAAGCAGTTTTTCAGATAGAACAAAATTGTATTTACAAGGATATTGACGACAAAGACCAGAACTGTTATCATCAGCTTTTGTATAAAGAAAAAGAATTGCTGGCTTATGCACGTTTAATACCAGTTGGTGTTTCATACGACAACTATGTTTCAGTAGGACGTGTGGTAAGTAAATCAACATACAGAAAAGAAGGTTACGGCAGGTTGTTAATGAAAGAAGTGATGCATCAAATGGAAATTCTGTTCCCTGCAATTCCAATAAAAATTTCAGCACAATTATACCTGCAAAAATTTTATGAAAGTTATGGATTTGTTGTAGAAGGTGAGTGGTATATGGAAGATGATATTCCCCATATTGCCATGATGAAAAAATAAGCTACACCATCGGTGGCCATGGCGAACTGATATCCGGTCGGTCCGGGATGTACACTACCCAAATTTCATCGCCATGATTTCTGAAAATACTGTTTTCATCCCAACTGACTACACTGTCTGCTTGCGGTGTTCCTTCCTTGGTATTGAACGTATAAGAAATTACGAAAGGATTGCTGCCATTTATACTTTGCGTAGTATCTTGTATTACTTCTGTCAGAGTACCTTCAACGGCAATACCATCTGTAAGTGCTTGTATTTTTTCCTTACCTGTTTTTCTTCCATACTTGAATAAGAAATATCCGACAACAACAAATATTATCCGAAACCCATAGCAGCAATAGCAGGAATGCCTACTGCAATAAATACCACACCAATTAAAGTATGCGTATTTTTCCATAGCATCACCTGATTGATAAATTTCTTTGGCAATATTCTTGGTGGAGCTTCCGGTTTTTCATCTCTTCCGGCACCTGCACTTCTTGGTAAAGGTCCGCCGCAATTAGCGCAGTTGGCAGTAGCAGGGCGTGCAGCATAATAGGTTCTGCACCACGGACACGTTACGGAATTATTGATAGTATGCATCGTATGGTTTTATACTATACAATATACAAAAAAATAGGAAAGAGATTATAAGTGAATTGTATTTCTTACATCCTGTACATCTTTCTCAATTTGTACTTTGAGTAAATCCCAGTTGTCGTATTTGATTTGCGGTCGAAGGTAATCTACAAAAATCATGTCCAAATCTTTGTTGTATAAATCACCGTCAAAATCTAAAATAAAAACTTCAATAGTAAGTTTGCTGTTGTCAAAAACAGTTTCTCTGTAACCGATGCTGAGTGCACCTTTATAAAACCGGGTATCAATTTTAATTTTCACAGCATACACGCCTGAAGCAGGAATTAATTTATGCGGATAAGAGATTTCAATGTTTGCTGTAGGGAAGCCTAATACTCTGCCGATTTTATCTCCATGAACAACTTTGCCCTTGATGGTAAAAGGATGTGCTAAATACTGGTTAGCATGCCTGATGTCGCCTTCCAGTAAAGCTTTGCGCACTTTTGTAGAACTGACGAAAATCTCATCTAATGTTTGTGCAGGAATTTCCTCTACTTCAAAATGATACTTAACAGAAAGTCGTTTTAATAATTCAATATTCCCTTTTCTGTCTTTACCAAAATGATGATCGTAACCAATTACAATTTTTTTCGGATGAAAATTATTTACCAGGATCTTTTCTATGTATTCTTCTGCTTCCATAGATGCAAAATCTTTTGAGAATTCTGCAATTACCAAATGATTCAATCCGAATGTTTCGAGCAATTCTTCTTTTTCATCAATCGTAGAAATCAGTTTCAGTTTTTCATTATCCGGATGCAATACTAATCTGGGATGGGGATCAAAGGTGAGTAAAATGCTTTCACCATGGATGTCTTTTGCAATATCATTGATGCGTTTTATAATCTGCTGGTGACCAAAATGCACACCGTCATAAGTACCGATGGTTAATACAGTGTTTTTGAAATCAGGTAAATTATATAAGCCTTTATGAATTTGCATTACTAAAATTATTTAATTTTTCCATAAACTGCTCTATCGTAAATGCATCTTCAATAGTATAATTGCCAATTTTTGTTCTGCGTAAATCGTGCAGAAAAGCGCCATTGTTTAATCGCTTACCAAAATCATCCGCTAGGCTTCTTATATAAGTTCCTTTAGTACATTCGACGTAGAAATTTATCAAGGGTAATTCTATTTTTGTAAGTTCAAATTTCTTAATCGTAATGCTTTTGGATTTTACAGCAACTTCTTTTCCTGCACGTGCCAGTTCATACGCGCGTTTACCGTCAATCTTTACGGCAGAATGAATAGGTGGAAATTGCTGTTGTTCGCCGATAAAACTCTCCACACATTTTTTTATATCATCAATAGAAATTTCTGAAATATCAAATGTCTGATTCATTTCTTTTTCTCTGTCAAAACATGCTGTAGTTCCACCTAAAAAAAAAGTACCTGTATATGTTTTATCGGCATCCTGAATCTGCTGGATATCTTTTGTTTTTTTTCCGGTGCAAAGAATCAGTAATCCCGTCGCTCTCGGATCTAAAGTGCCGGCGTGACCGATTTTAATTTGTCCGAAATTTCTTTTTAATGCAAACTTTATTTTGTTGACTACATCAAAACTCGTCCAGTCTAATGGCTTGTCCATCAAGATAACTTCACCTTCCGTAAAATTCATGCTTGTTGTCATACTGAGCGGAGCGAAGTGTTAGTGCGTGAAAAATAACAGCATGATAAGGATAGCAGAGCCAACAATGATTCTATAGACACCAAAGAAACGGAAACCGAATTTCTGAACGATTTCAATAAAGGATTTTACTGCGAATAATGCTACTACCAATGAAATAACACAACCGACTGCTAATGCAATGATTTCATGTGTTCCAAATGTAACGCTTCCTTCTTTTAAAAAATCCATTGTGCTTTTTGCGCTGGCTGCAAGCATGGTAGGCACCGCCAGAAAAAATGAAAATTCAGCAGCTTCTTTTTTTGTCAACCCTAAACTCATACCGCCGATAATGGTAGAAGCACTTCTGCTTAAACCGGGAAATATTATACTCAGCACCTGGAATAAACCAATCTTTAAGGAAGTCAGATAATCAATCTTTTCTTCGCTGTCTATAGTGTTTTTTGTAAACCATTTATCAACAAATAATAATATGATACCGCCGGCTATCATTATACAAGCAATAAAAATAAGATTGCTTAAAACAGCATCAATATGTTTTTTCAGTAAGGCACCAAAAATCAATGCAGGAATTACGGCAATAATTAATTTGATGTAAAACCGGAAATTTTTAAAATCAAAAAACTTACGCCAGAATAAAACAACCACAGATAAGATGGCAGCTAACTGAATCACTACTTCAAACATATTTCGGAAAGGAGTTTCGGGAATACCAACAAGATAATCAACGATTTTCATGTGCGCGGTAGACGAAATCGGTAAAAACTCTGTTAATCCTTCAATGATTGCAAGGATGATAGCGTGTAAAAGACTCATAAATGTTTCGTTAAATTACTTCGTTTGCGTTTGCAGCAGCAGGTTTTTTTAGTATTGCTACAATGATTACCAGAAAACCTGCAATAACTGTAATTGGTGCTAAAGTGATTCTTCTGAATGAATAAATTTCTGCTTCATTGAATACTTTAGGATCTGTATTGCCACCGCTCATTAAGATGAAGCCAAAAATGATAAGGAAAGCACCAATGCCTAAGATGATATAATTTGTTTTATCAAATAATAAGGTTGTATTCTGACTGCCGGGAACACGAAGAAAACTTCCGCCCGAACTGCTCGTTTTTTGTTTTGCCGTACTTCTTACATTCGGCTGAGGTTGTTTTGGCTGTGGAATATTCTTAGAAACAGGTTGATTTTTTGCCATGATTTTTTGTTTAATAAAGTTCGTCCAGTTTTATCTTCAGGTATTTGTTTACAGACAGATACGTGCTTGTCATTGATATAAATATACCGAAAATAATCAGGCTGACTGCAATGAGTATCAAAGTTACAAAATCCTGATTTACAAACTGTATAGAAAACTTATAAATTGTTAAATAGACAAGGCATGCGAGTATTGCAATTGCTATAAAAGCACTGATTAAACCTGAAATAATAGATTTTATAATATAAGGTTTGATGATAAACCATTCGTTAGCGCCAATTAGCTGCATACTTCTGATAGTGAAACGCTGCGAGTACATCATCAGCCTGATGGTATTATCAATTATCAGGAAAGCAACAATCAGCATTACGATACTTAAAATCCCAATTCCTATGGTGATAGGTTTTAATGTTGCACCCGTAGAATTTACTGCAAGATCAGAATAGAATACTTCTTCAACACCGCTTAAGCCTACTAAAGCAGATTTTACATCTTTTACAAAATCAGGATTAGAAAAATCAGCTTTCAGATTTATGATGTATGCATCATACAATGGATTTTCACCTAATATTTCACGGAAGTTTTGGCCTAATTCTTTTTCAAATTGTTCCGCAGCTTCGTCCTTGCTTTTAAAGGTGATTTTAGCAACATAATCCTGTTTTTGAAGATAAGCAGCAATGGCAGTTTTTTGGTCTTCTGTAATACCAGATTTCAGGTTCAGGTCAATCTGAATACCTTCTTTTATCTTATTAATTTCTTTCTGGATAATAAAAACACCAAAACTAAATAAACCAATGATAAACAATATCATGGCAATACTGATGACAGCATATACAAAGCTTGGTTTGCGTTTTTTCGGAATCTTAGGTTCTAAATCTACTGACATATCTATTCGGCTACTAAATTAATATTTTTTCACAGCACAGCATTGATTTTTTCCCACAATCGTTATTAAATGATGAAAAATAAATGTTGTTAGCATCATCATTTAAAAGAATCAGAAAAGGATTCGAAAATGCCTTTGTGCTTTCCTATCTTTGCAGCATGATAAATAACGCACCTTTAGGAATTGAATTGTATTTGCGTCCAACTTATTTTGTCGATAGTGACCAGCCTGATATCCGTCGCTTTGTAAAGAATACCGTAGGTAATGAAATAGACAAAACAAAAATTGCAGTGAAGTTATATTATGCTGTTCGTGATGGGTGGCGATATAATCCTTATAATATTGATTTACGTCACCCGGCAATGAAAGCAAGTTCATTGTTTAACAGAGAAAATAAAAGTGGTTATTGCATTGAAAAAGCGTGTTTGCTAAATGCATGTTTACGTGAAGCGAATATACCCTGCAGGTTCTGTTTTTTTGATGTAAAAAATCATATCGGCGTTGATAAATTAATACAGATTTTGAAAACAGATGTATTGGTTTTTCATGCGTGCTGTGAAATATACCTGAATGGAAACTGGGTAAAAGCAACCCCGGCTTTTAATTTAGAATTATGTGAGCATCTTGGCGTAAAGCCCATGGAATTTGATGGTGTGAACGATTCTATCTTTCAGCAATACGATGAAAAAGGCGAAATATTTATGGAATATTTGAAAGACTACGGCACTTTCCATGATGTACCCCACGATATGTTTGTGATGCTGCTTCATCAGAACTATCCGCATTTCTTCATTAACAGTAAAGACAAAGCAATGATAAATATGTAAGCGCAGATTTCATGACTTATATTGATTAACATGATTCTTAAATTTGAGCGATAGAATTTCATTATTTTTGTAAATAAAATCATTGAATCCATTTAATCAAATAAATCAGCGATGAAGAAAGCCATTATACCTGTTCCGGATAAGGACTTTGATACAACGGAAGTTGCAATTGCCTGGAAGATATTAAAAGCGAATGGAATCCGGATTGTATTTTCCACAGAAAATGCTGTAGTTGCAGCAACTGATCCTTTATTACTTACAGGTGTTATTTTCGGACAATTAGGTGCAAAAAAAGATGCTATTGAAGCATATAATGAATTATTGAAATCAGCAGAGTTTCAGCATCCGATAAAATATAATGAAATCAATCCATCAGAATATGATTTGTTGTATTTGCCCGGCGGACATGCAAAAGGAATGCGTCAGTATTTAGAAAGTAAAGTATTGCAAAACAAAATAGTTGAATTTTTCAAACTGAATAAACAAGTAGGTTCCGTTTGTCATGGAACATTAGTTTTAGCAAGAAGTATGGATGCATCTACAGGAAAAAGCGTAGTATATGATTATCAACTGACAGGTTTAACTAAATCGCTGGAAAAATTAGCTTACTATCTTACTAAATGGAAATTAGACGATTATTACAGAACCTATCCTGCATACTTACAGGATGAAGTCGAATCATTACTAAAAGAATCATCTAATTTTAAAACGGGTTTTAGCAGTTTTATTCCATTTTTAGTGGAAGATAGAAATCTTATATCAGCGCGCTGGCCTAACGACGTGGAAAAACTCGCTAACAGATTAGCTGAAAAATTAAATGGGTAAAAGCTACTGGAAATTGACCAGTTCAACATCAAAAATCAATACAGTATTTCCCGGTATGCCTGCATTTCCTGCTATTCCATAACCTAATGCTGAAGGAATCAATAATTTTATTTTCCCGCCTTTTCTAATCAGCGGTATTCCTTGAGTCCAACCTCTTATGACACTTGTTAAAGAAAAATTAAGGGGTAATCCTGAAGGATTCTGGTCGAATATCACACCACTTGTAAAATAGCCTTTATAAAATACCAATACGTTTGAAGTTGCAACAGGATTGGCGCCAACGCCTGAATCTGCTATAACATAATATAAACCTGAAGATGTTGAATCTGCAGTTAATGAGTTATCTCTGATATAATTCTGAATGGTCGCTTTGTCCGTTGCTGCCTGGTCAATCTCCGTTTTTTTACAGGCAAAGAAAGCTATAGGAATTAAGAGTACTAGTAATTTTTTAAAACTGTTCATTTTTATTTATTTTTTATTTTGATTAAACGCTGATTACTTTTATAACGTGTTCTTTTTCTACTTTTAACTGAAACGGTTTTGATTGCAAATAATTTTCGGGGTATAATAAATAAACGCCTACTTTACACTTTTTCCAGGAACCTGCCTCTGGATTTATTTTTATGATATCACAATAAACAGGAACACCTGCATTTATCATCCTGCAATATAGCTCATTATCCTTCATAGGTAAATAACCTATTTTCTTTGTGTTCCAATATATTGCCATCGCATTGTCATCATGTTCATTTTCTTCTTCATGAATTAAATCCAATGCATCATCCGGTAAAAATTTCTCACATAGTTGTAACCCTTCATAAAATTTAAAACCTGCTATGTATGAAGTGTAAATTTGTACGGCATCATATTTTTTTCCTTTTAAAAAGAAATCTTTTGAAACAGATATAAGAAATCCGTTTTTAATAAAACTCTTTAAAAATTCACCTCTATTCATGATTTTGATTAAACCTGTAACACACCCACATTAAACTTTTCAACCAGTGCATTATCCGCTGCTTCAATACCTTTTGAAATCCATTTTCTTGTATCTAAAGGATCAATAACGGCATCTACCCAAAGACGGGCTGAAGCGTAATAGGCTGTTGTTGTTTTATAATAATGATCTCTGATTTTCTTTAATGTTTGTTGTTTTTCTTCCTCAGAAATTTCTGGATTTCCTTTTGATTCTAATGCACCCATTTGCATTTGTAAAATGGTATTAGCTGCCTGGTCTGCGCCCATCACTGCTATTTTTGCAGTAGGCCATGCTACTATTAATCGTGGGTCATATGCTTTGCCGCACATGGCGTAATTTCCTGCGCCATATGAATTCCCTGTTACCACAGTGAATTTAGGTACAGTAGAATTTGCTACAGCGTTTACCATTTTTGCACCATCTTTAATGATACCGCCATTTTCACTGCGGCTTCCAACCATGAAACCTGTAACATCCTGCATAAAAACCAATGGAATTTTCTTTTGATTGCACAACATCACAAAACGCGCTGCTTTATCTGCAGAATCTGAATATATAACCCCGCCAATTTGTACTTCTCCTTTTTTACTTTTTACTACTGAACGTTGGTTCGCTACAATTCCAACACTCCAGCCGTCAATACGGGCATAAACACATACAATTGTTTGTCCGTAATCTTCTTTGTATTCTGTAAAGTCAGAATCATCTACAATTCTTTTGATGACTTCTTTTACATTATATGGTTTTGTGGTGGAGAATATTCCATAAATTTCTTTTTCATTTGCTTTTGGCTTTTTAGATTTTATTCTGTCAAACCCGGCATTTTCAAATTTGCCGTATTTGCTAATCAATTTTTTTATAGTATCCAGACATTCTTTATCATCTTTCATCTTGTAATCACAGACACCGCTTAATGCAGTTTGTGTTTCTGCACCGCCCAGCGTTTCTTTATCCACTACTTCGCCTATAGCAGATTTTACAAGATAGGGTCCGGCTAAGAAAATACTGCCTGTGCCTTCCACAATCAGACTCTCGTCACTCATGATAGGCAGGTAGGCACCGCCTGCTACACAGCTGCCCATGATTGCAGCAATCTGTGGAATTCCCATAGAAGACATTTTTGCATTATTTCTGAAAATTCTGCCAAAATTCTCTTTATCAGGAAAAATCTCATCCTGCATAGGTAAGTAAGCGCCTGCGCTGTCTACAAGATATATAACAGGCAGCCTGTTTTCCATGGCGATTTCCTGTGCGCGTAAATTCTTTTTTCCGGTAATAGGGAACCAGGCACCCGCTTTTACCGTGGCATCATTTGCAATAACCATACATTGTCTTCCTGAAACATAACCAATAAAAACGACAACACCGCCACTAGGGCACCCACCTTGCTCTGCGTACATTTCATCACCTGTAAGCGCACCGATTTCAACTGATTCTGTGTTTTTATCCAGAAGATATTCAATACGTTCCCTTGCGGTGAGTTTGCCTTTTTTATGTTCAGAATCTATCTTTTTTTGTCCGCCCCCGAGATATACTTTTTGCAGTTTTGCTTTTAATTCATCTACAGCCAATCGCATGGCATCTTCATTCTTGTTAAAATCAATATCTGTCATGGCATAAAAATAAGAAGGAAAAAGGGAAAAGCCAAAAGTAAACAATAATGCCCAGGGTTTCTGCAGGCATTAACGGACTCTTATTTTATTTAACCTTATTTTTAAGTTGGAATCCTGAATAAATGCGTATCTTTATAGTCGGGCAAGTCTTACACGACCAGCTCCTGACAAATCCTCCAGGGTCGGAAGACAGCAAAGGTAGTTGGTTGAGCGGTGCGCTGTAAGTAACTTGCCTTTTTTTATTACAAAAACTAATGTTTATATATTTAAATGCTCCGGTTTTCCGGGGCATTTTTTATTGTGACGTCGGCGAGGTCCCGGACCTCGCCGACGTCTAGACGTTAAAGTTAATACTCATACAAACGCAACCTGTTTTTTAAGCTGCTCAATTCATTTTCTTTTGCTTCCAGTTTTTTCAGTAGATTGAAAATGACATCTATGCCTTCAATATTTACATCCAGCTCGTGGTGCAATCTCAGAATTTTTTCTACATCCGTTAATTTATCGCGATGTATATACAGTCTGCGCTCTATCGTTTTTATTTCAATCAATCCAATTTCACTAAGGTTATTGAAGAAACTGATTTCAATTTTATAATGTGTGCATAATGTTTTTACCGGTATGAATTTATCAGTCTTCATGATGCGCGTAGTTTTGAAAGTTCTGTAAATAGTGCTTTTTCTTTTTCCGTAAGATTTGTTGGTAATGAAATAGTATACGTGATATATAAATCACCAAACTGTCCTTCTTTTTTATAGACAGGAAATCCTTTTCCTTTTAATTTTACTTTTGTTCCGTTTTGTGTTTCAGGTTTTAATTTCAGGGTTACCTTACCATCGAATGTATCGACGCTTACATTTCCTCCAAGCATTGCTTTGTATAAATCCAATTCTATTGTTGTATGTAAATTGTCACCGTCCAACCGGAATTTTGTATTGTTGTTACCGACAAATTTTATAAGCAAATCGCCTTTAGAACCGCCATTGACGCCATCGCCCCCATGCCCCACCAATCGCAGTACCTGATCATTTTTAATGCCCGCGG
>JAYVPA010000202.1:0-13898 GCA_043757615.1 Sphingobacteriales bacterium
CCGCGGCTGAATACTGAATTTTCCCACTTTATACTCTAAGCTCAAATTAAATTTACTTCTTGGTGCAGAAGCCAGTAAAAATCCTTTATCACGGATACCAAAATACGTTTCTTCCTTACCGGCTAAAGCTGCACTTGTTTTTATTTTTCCAAGCAGCATCTTATTATAATTTCCTGCAAACGTTACATTCAGATTATGTTTACCCCAGTTATGAGCGTATGCAATCACTACATCCACGCCAAACGTTTTAGTATCAAGCGCATTCGTAAAGAATTGTGCAGCGCCCACATTTAGTGCTGTTAACGCAGCACCGATATCCGGATCATCAGCAGAGAACGCGCCCGTTAAAACGATACGGTCTTTTATTCCAACAAAATATCCGTCAGCAGTAATGCTCAATCCGTTTGCGGGACGTGAGGTGAATCCGAAACTTGCATTAAGGGATTTTTCCTGTTTTAGATTTGGGATTCCTAATGCTTTTACAATTTCACTTTTATTGTTGGAAATAACTTTGTCTACAATCGTTCCTGCAACAACATCTGTAAATGTCGACTGAAAATAAATCTGAGCCAGTGAAGGTGCGCGGAAGCCTGTGCTTACCGAACCGCGCAAGGTGAATTTATCTCCAAATTTATAACGCGTAGCAAATTTAAAGTTTACAGTACTTCCAAAATCATTGTAATATTCATAACGGATAGCACCTGTAATTAAAAAGGATTTTGTCACATCCAATTCTACGTCAGAATAAATTCCGAACGTATGTCTGTTTTTATTTACTTCATCTGAAGGTCTGAAACCCGGGAAACCCTGGGAACCGCCGGGACGGTAAGTAATATCAAAACCTGTAAAAACTCCCATGTCATCAAACAAGGAGTCTCTGCTGAATTCTTTGGCACCGTACGTTTTCCAACTCGCTTCTTCACCTGCAAATATCTGGTAGTTTTCCAGACGGTATTCTGTTCCGGCTGCAAAATTTAAACCTTTCAATACTTTCTCAAAATTTTTGCTCATACCAAGGTTGACAGTGTTTTGAATAAACTGAAATCCTCCGTCATCAAAATGCGTAGGAGAGTTGCCTTCCAAAGAAGCATTCAAAGTGCCGTCACCAAAATAATTCATCCTGTTGATACCAAATGTATTGGATAGATCCAGTTCCCATGCACCCGGACCAATTTTTCCTTTTGTTCCCAACGTATAATTGCCATCGTAGATAATTGACTGAATATGCGGGTCAAATCCATCCGGATAAATAGAGACTACATTTCTTGAACTACCTGCGTCACGGGAATAAGCAAAGGCATCTGTTCTTCTATAGTTAAATCCACCGAAAGAATAGATACTCCATTTATCTGTTATACCGAAACTGGAATTCATAAAAAAGCTTGGGCCATAATTAGAAGCTTCGCCAAATTTTTTTCTAAAATCATCCGGATATATAACAGTATTGTTGGGTCTGAACGTTTTTTGTTTATGAAAAATATCCAATGTGAAATTTATAAAACTATTCTTACACGGTTTCCAACCATAATTCATGTTAATATTAGTAGTAATTCCGTCATTTAATCTTGGCAATAATTTAGCTCCGTTTACTTTTAAAGAAGGACCATAACCTGTAACATTTGCACCAACGGTTACACCGCCTGAAAATTCATCCGTACTTGATTTTAAAACAATATTCATTACTCCGGCAATGGCATCAGAACCATACTGTGCAGATGCACCATCTCTCAATACTTCAATCCTTTCGATAGCAGACGAAGGAATGGTATTCAAATCTGTACCTGTATTTCCACGGCCTCTTGTGCCATAGAGATTAATCAGTGAAGTCTGGTGTAGTCTCTTACCGTTTATTAATACTAAAGTCTGGTCAGGTCCGAGACCCCTCAATGTGGCAGGGTCAATATGGTCTGCGCCATCTGCACCGGATTGTTTATTTGAATTAAAAGAAGGAGCCACATATTGCAGCAACTGATTGACATCAGTTTGTCCCATTAGTTTACTCATTTGTCTTACCTGGATGATGTCAATAGGAACAGGTGTTTCAATAGCTGTTCTTTTTAAACTTCTTGTACCTACCACAACCACGTCTTTTAAACTTACAGGTGTTTCTTCCAATACAAAACTTAAATTTTCACTTGAAATTACATCCTTTTCCAAAGTGGTGTATCCAATATAACTGATGACCAGCACACCGGACTGCTGTACAGAAGAAAAGGTGAAAACGCCCATTAAATCGGTTGTACTGCCATCTTCAGTTCCTTTTAACTGAACAGAAGCACCAATAACAGGCTGTCCTTTTTGGTCAGTTATAGTTCCCTTGTAAACTTTGCTTTCGGCGGCAAATAAACAAAAAGGGAATAAGAAAATTATGGCTAATAATTTTAATTGAACTTTCATAGTATAGATTTTATATTTTTTAGATTGATAAATATGAACAATAAATCAGTTATTTCAAAAATAATTAAGTAAAAAATTAAATGATTATAAATACTTGCACATTATTTACCGAATACTCGTTGAAATATGCCACTTACTCATTACATAGAGTGTTTTTTTTTGAGGATAGTAAATTTAAGCACAAAAATCATAAAACTATGAAAAGCTGTTGAGAAACAACGAATGATTTTTATAAAGACTGGTTAGTTATTAATTTAACGGAGACGATAGCAATATCGTCTTTTTTTATAAAAAAAATAGAATTATTACTTCTGATTTTACGAATTCTAATTATAAAATGCCACTTACTAATTATAAAACTAACAATTCGAATATCTGACTATTTTTGAGCAATTAAAAAATTAAATTATGAGAAACTTATCAAAAAACATTTTAAAACCTATTGCATATGTATGCTTTGCAATAGTATTCTTTCAAATTTCAGGATGTAAGAAAGACAAAAATTTGACATCCATTGATTACAGTAATATCAAAAATGCTAATTGGCGTACAAATATCGGAGACAGCTTTACAGTTGAAGGTTATTACGATGAAGAAAATGGAGTAGGTAAGGTTTATGATAATTATAAATTTCAGCAAGTAGATGCTGCTACACCTGAAAGCGATTATATTTTAATCAATAAACCATCAGTATTGACGAATGTTCCTGATTACTCCGGTTTCATTGGTAAGAAAGTGCAGATATCAGGAAGACTAGTAGCAAATACTGAATCTTCATTAGTAGGCACTTCGGGATTATTGGGAGATATTTCTTTAGCCACTATACAGGTTTCTCTTATTAAAGTAACAGACAGTGTTTCAGTTTTTAGAAAGCCAATTCGTTTTTCACTTTGCGACCAGTATCCATTAATATGCCAATTGGTAAGTTTACCAGTTGTAACCAAAGTAGCATTTTTGTACAGTGGCGGAATTAATGCAGGAAATGCTCACCAACGGTATTACAATGATATCAAAGCAATGTATTGGATACTCCGTAACAAATTTGGTTATTCAGATAACAACATAATCGTTTGCTATAAAAATGGTATGCATGATTATGCTGCATCTGATACATTTCATATAGATTACCCGGCTTCTACTGCCGGATTTAATTCAGCTATTGCTGATTTACAAGGAAGAATGAATATCAGAACAGAATTCTTCTGTTTTATCAATAATCATGGTGGTGGTTTTTCTACATCCGAAAATGCTAATTATGGTGGTACTGCAGACACAGATGGTGATGAACCTGCAGCTGATTCAAAACACTTGGACGAACACATTTATTATTATGGCGAAGCAAGTGATATAAGTGATGATTTATTAAAAACTAAAATTAACTCACTTACTTTTGCAAGCGGTATTTTCTTGCTAAAGCCATGTTTTAGTGGTGGTTTAGTTTATGATTTACGTGGTACAAACAGAGTTATTCTTTCCTCAGGTACAGAGTTTCAAGTTACATATCCAACTTTATCAGGAAACTATGGTGAATTAACCTACAATTTTATGTCAGCTGTTACAGGCAAAACTCCGGATGGTGCAACAGTGAATGCGGATTTGAATATGGATGGAAAAATATCGATGTACGAAGCTTACATGTTTATTAAAACTAATGAACATAGAGATGAGCAACCGCAATATAATGACGATGGAACAGGAACTGTTACGACTACGCCTTCAAGTTCAGGATTTGGTTCTGGGATATTTTTATAATTTTTTATAACTGAATATTTAAAAGACGGCAGGAATGTCGTCTTTTTTTATTTACCCTAATTCCCCATGCATTAGCAGATCTAAAGGGATTTTAGCAGTGTATTAGTTTTAGATGAATGAAAATATTTCTTGCGAATTATTATAACTCAAGGTTTCCTATTTAGGATCAGAGGTTGTTAAATAACAAACGTTGTCCTTTTTTGCTTTCATCAAAAGTACCGTTATTATATACTAAATGACCGTTTACAAAAGTCTGTTTTATTTTTCCTTTGAAAGAATGTTGCTCCAACGGACTCCAGGCACATTTGTATAAAATATTGGACTGCTCCACTTTCCATGTTTCATTTAAATCAAGAATGGCAAGGTCAGCAAAATAACCTTCTTTGATATAACCGCGTTTTGCAACCCTGAAACAATCAGCAGGAGCATGGCACATCTTTTCAATAATTTTTTCCAGTGTGATTTTCCCCTGTTGGTAAAATTCCAGCATTACATTTAAACTGTGCTGTACTAAAGGTAAACCTGAAGGTGCGTTCAGGTAATGATTATTTTTTTCGTCATAAGTATGCGGCGCATGGTCTGTAGCAATCACGTCCAATCGGTTGTCTAGCAAAGCGGCAAGCAGCGCATCTTTATCAGATTTATATTTAATTGCGGGATTACATTTTATCTGACTTCCCAGTCTTGCATAATCACTATCATCAAGAAATAAATGATGTACACACACTTCAGCCGTAATGCGTTTTTCTTTTAATGGAATTTCATTTGTAAATAGGGCTAGTTCTTTTTCTGTACTGATGTGAAAAATATGCAATCGCGAATTATGTTTCTTTGCTAAATCAACAGCCAATTTTGAAGATATATAACAGGCCTCATCGTTGCGGATAACAGGATGATAATTCATAGGAATATTGTCACCGAATTTTGCTTTATATATTTCTGTATTGTTTTTTATGGTTTTTTCGTCTTCACAATGTGTAACAATAATGCCATTCAGATCTGCAAATATTTTTGATAAAACATGTTCGTTATCTACCAGCATATCACCGGTAGAGGAACCCATGAAAATTTTCAATGCCCCGACATTTCTGAAATCAGTACGCATCACTTCCTCATAGTTATCATTGGATGTGCCCATGAAAAAAGTATAATTCGCTAATGATGTCTGCGAAGCAATCTGATATTTTTGTTCCAGTAATTCCTGTGTTAATGCAGCAGGCTTTGTATTTGGTTGTTCCATGAAAGAAGTGACACCGCCTGCAACAGCAGCCCTGCTCTCGGAATAAATAGTGGCTTTGTGCGTCAGACCCGGTTCACGGAAATGCACCTGGTCGTCAATAATTCCAGGGATGATGTATTTATTCGCAGCATCAATTACAATAGCATTTGCATCAGAAATATCAGTACCAATTTTTGTAATGAAATTATCTTCAATTAAAATATCTTTCTGCTCAATCTTTCCTTCATTGATAATACTTCCATTCTTGATAAGATATTTCATAGTTCTTTTAGTATTGCCGGATGAATGTAAATTATTTCTCGCAAAGACGCAAAGCTATCATGGAAAATCATTTAATCATTACAGATCATTTAATCTGCGATTTTTTCTCTTCCAACTTTATGACCTGCAACAGCATAATACAAAATGTATAAATAGGCAGGGATCATGATTAAGTAAGCAAGTTGTTTATCGTTGATGACTTCAGAAATTTTACCGTATAACGGCGGTAAAATAGCGCCGCCTACAATTCCCATAATTAATAGCGCAGAGCCGATCTTGGTAAATTTTCCTAAGCCATCAATTGCTAATGGCCAGATGGCAGGCCACATCACTGCATTTGAAAAACCTAACAACATAAAACACACTACTGCAGTATGTCCTTTTGTAATTACAGCCAGCACTACTAAAACCATACATAAGATGGTCAGAATTAGCATAGCTTTTTGTTGTGAGATAAATTTTGGTATCGCCACAATATTAAAAATGTATCCTGCCAGTAATGCATAACCAGTATAGGTTGCAAAGTTTTTAGCAATGTCTAAAGGGTATCCTAAGTGCTCACCAAATCCTGCAAAAGTATCATAACTGATAACTTCCACACCCACATAAAAAAAGATAGCCAATGCCCCTAACAATAAATGAGGAAACTGAAAGATGCTTGTTTTTCCCAAAGCGATTTCCGCATCGGCATTTGTTTCTTCTTCGTGTACTTCCGGCATGTTTACAAAATAAATCGCTATAGCTAAAACGGTAAGAATGCCCGCTAAAAACATATAGGGATGAATTACGCGCGCTGCCAAGTTATCCAGTTCAACAGCCTTGTCAGCTGCATTCAATGTCAGCAATTTTGCTTTTATTTCATCTGCATTTTTTAAGGCGATAGAACCTAAAACATAGATGGCGCAAATGCCGGCAACCTTATTACAAATTCCCATGATGGAAATTCGTTGTGCTGCACTTTCAATCGGTCCTAAAACAGTCACAAACGGATTGGCAGCAGTTTGCAGTAATGCGAGGCCGGTGCCGATAATAAATAATCCTAACAAAAATAAATTATAGGTTCTGGTATGCGCAGCAGGGATAAATAACATTGCACCGATCGCCATGATAAATAAACCCAAAGACATTCCGTTTTTAAAGCCTGTTTTTTTAAGTATGATAGAAGAAGGAATTGCCATGATAAAATAAGCGGCAAAAAATGCAGATGCTACATAATAGGATTGTGTACTTGTTAGTTCACAGGCAATTTTTAAATAGGGAATCAGCGTACCGTTTGCCCAGGTAATAAATCCGAAAATAAAGAACAAGACGCCAATAATAGTGATTTGATAGCCTACCGATGCTTTTTTCTCTTCTGTCATATACTTGTTTTTTGTGATGTTTAATCAAATATACAAAACCACTTTATAGTTGGTACTGAAAGTTATCAAGAGCTGTTCGGGAAATCCATCCTGTAAATGTTTGTATTTGATGGCATTTTCTTATATTTACCGATTATTATTATATACTCTTATCCGTTCAAATGAGAAAACAACTTATTGCTTATACCTTAATACTTTTGCCGTTCTTAGTTTCTGCGCAAGGCACTTACATTCCGATTGGTTCTGATGTAAATCATTATTTAGACCGCCTGGAAATAAAAACAGGTTTAGTAAAAGGTTTTCATACTTCCAATAAACCGTATGACAGAAAAATGGCGGTGGATTTTGTGAATGGTTTAGATTCATTAAGTGATATGGATGTTGATGACCTTACTAAAATAGATAAAGAAAACATCAGCTATATCTATAAAGATAATTTTGAGTTTGACGATGTTCATACAGAATTACCGGAATTTCCTAAACTGAAATTTTTATGGAAACATCCTGCGCATTTTATCAGTGTAAAAGTCCCGCATTTTGCTATTTCTGTTGATCCTGCCATACAGATAAAATTAGGCGGCTCCTTGACAGACGAACCAACTAATAAAGATAAATTCAAATATCTAACCTCTAAAGGTTTTGAAATACGCGGACAGGTGGATGATATTTTTGGTTTCTACGCATTGTTTTTATCTGAGCAAGGGAATTTCCCAAACTATGTGCAGGATTATATCCGCCAGACGGGAACACCGCCGGGCGCAGGTTACTGGAAAGATTACAAACGCGGTGGTTATGATTATTTCTTAGCAAAAGGGTATGTAACGATTACACCCACCAAGCATTTCCATATGCAGTTTGGATATGATAATAATTTTATCGGTGATGGTATCCGCTCTATGTTCTTATCTGATTTCGGGGCGAACTACTTATTCTTAAAGCTAAATACAAATGTCTGGAAATTTAATTACCAGAATATTTTTGCAGAGCTTACAAAATCTTATAACCAGAGAGGTGCAGATAAATTGCTGACAAAAAAATACATGGCGATACATCATTTGAGTATCAACGTTACAAAAAATGTAAACCTGGGAGTTTTTGAAAGTGTTATGTTCAGAAGAGAAAATACGTTTGAACTCCAGTATTTGAATCCGGTTATTTTCTACCGTTCTGTAGAACAGGCTTTAGGTTCACCGGATAACGCGTTTATTGGGTTTGATTTTAAAGTAAATATTCCAAAACACGTTCAAATATACGGTCAGCTTTTACTGGATGAATTTAACTTCAAAAAAGAATTCAGCACACCCGGAAAAAGCAAAGTGTATAGTTTGTTTCATCCGAGAAAATGGTGGGGAACAAAATTCGCCGCACAGCTTGGTATCAAGTATATAGATGCATTTGGTGTTGACCATCTGGATTTACAATTTGAAGCGAATGTAGCGCGTCCTTATACCTATTCGCACTATGATACTATAACGTCATGGACGCATTATAACCAATCGTTGGCGCATCCGCTCGGAGCTAATTTTAAAGAATTGATTTTCCAGGTGAAATACCAGCCGATACAAAAAATCTTCCTGTCTTCAAGATTCATTTATGATAATAAAGGGGAAGATGATGATACTACCAACTGGGGCGGCAATCCGCTGAAAGTATATGGTACGTTTGAACGTGAGTACGGTAATATTACAGGACAAGGCGTGAAAGCGCGTACTTTTTATTTTGACTTTGTTGCTACCTACGAAATATGGCATAATATTTTTGCAGACTTAACGTATGTGTACCGCAAAAAGAAAAGCGAAGACATTTCACGCAATCTACAAACGCATTTCCTGAACCTTAGTTTGCGCTGGAGCATTCCTTATAAACGACATGATTTTTAGGAGATAATTATATTAAATAAAACGCCGGCAGAATTAATTCTATCGGCGTTTTTACTTTTGTTGACTTCCAGTAAAATCATTTCATCCCTTGCGCTTCTGTGGATTTATGTGTAATTTTAAAGAACATAAAAACCTACCCATGTCACTTTTATTAATTACACTAAGTTTTGATTTATTGTTATTATTCACAGCCGGAAGCATTTTTGTTCTTTACAGGAGATAGAAAAATATCCTGAGAAGAAATAAAATGTACCATTATGAATTGTATCTGCGGTAACTCACGGACTCATGTCCGTATTTGGTTTTATTATATTTTGCTGATGGCCAGGCGCCGCAGCCTGTTCCAACATTTCTGCTGCAGGATGTGGTGCTCAATAAAAACACAAGTAAAATAGACATAATTGAAATCATTTTTGCAGGGCTTTTCATGTTGTTGGTGAATGTGAATTTTTTCATAGTTTTATTTTTTGTTGTTATTTAATGATGTTTAAACTTCAGCATAAAAAAGATGCCATAAACCTATAATGATTAAATGGAATATAAAATGAGCGAAAGGTGTTCCTGCTGTTTATATTTGCATGGTGAACCAACAAAACACGGATATTGTCAATCAGAAAGACATTGCTAAGCTTATAAAAAAAGATAAGCTGTTTGATGTAATCCTGAAACAATACGGTACACCGCCGAACTGGACGAGGCCGTATGGGTTTATCTCCTTATCAAAAATTATTCTGGAACAACAGGTAAGCATTGCTTCGGCAGCCGCGCATTTTTTGAAATTAAATACCTATATAAAAGAATTTACACCCGCTAACATTTTATTGCTGACGGATGAAGAAATGAGGAATTGTCAGATAAGCAGACAGAAAGCAACCTATTTGCGTGCATTATCAGTAGCAATTATAAACCGCAGCATAAACCTTGAAAAATTTCCTGATATATCCGATGAAGAAATAAGAAAACAGCTCACGGCAATAAAAGGAATAGGTGAGTGGACAACCGATATTTATTTGATTTTTTGTTTACAGTCAAAAGATATTTTTCCGATTGGTGATATTGCGGTTATCAATACTATAAAAGAACTGACGGATACTAAAACCAAAGAAGAAATTTTAGAGTTATCACAAAAGTGGAAACCCTACCGAACACTCGCCACATTTTTTTGCTGGCATCATTATTTATCTAAAAGAAATAGAAAATATCTCATACCAACACTTAAGATATTGAAGAAACTAAAGCATAATTCAGGATAGTTTAGTTTTCTTATAGCCATAGTATTGTTTCTTTAGAACACAAAGAAAGAGTAAACTCTTTGTGTCTTTATCTTCTTAAGTGGTAAATATTATTTTAAACTGATAGAATTGATTTTATAAATTTTGGCGCTTCTCTTTTTTTTGTAGCCTGTTCATATGCATACGCGAGATTAATTATTTCTTCCTCTTTATACGCGCCCGACATAAATGACAGCCCGACCGGCAGCTCATGGACTTTACCCATCGGGACTGTGATATGCGGATAGCCTGCCATCGCAGCAGGTGAACCAAAATAAAATCCCGTATCATAATCACCGTTTATTAAATCAATACAGCAAGCTAATCCGATAGTAGTTCCTGCAATCGCATCCAGCTGATTTTTTTGCATAAGGTCGTCGATTATTTTTCGTGAACTTAGTGTTTTTGCTAACGCACTTGTATATTCTTTACTATCCAGTCCGCCTTTTGTATTACTGTCTTCCAGAATTTCCTGTTTGAAATACGGCATCGCTTTCGCTTCATTTTGTTTATTGTATTCAATCACATCTGCTAATGATTTCACTTTTGCATTTGCATTTTTCAGGTACTTATTCAACCCATCTTTAAATTCATATTTCAGGACCAAAAGTTCAGCATCACTAAACTCCGCAGTAGGTTTTAAAAAATCTACTTCAACAATTACAGCACCTTGTTTTTTTAATACTTCAATTGCCTCCTTATATAATGCCACTATACCTTCATGTCCTTTCAGGAAAGATTGTTCTATGCCAATTCTTTTTCCGCGCAAACTATTTACATTCAGAGATTTTGTATAGTCTTTCAATGCTTTTCCATTGCTTTCTGACGTCACTGTATCATCTATATCTATACCTGTCAGTACACCTAATAACAATGCGACATCTTTTACCGTTCTTGCCATTGGGCCTGCAGTATCCTGCGTTTTAGAAATAGGAATGATGCCACTTCGGCTTAATAGACCAACTGTCGGTTTTATTCCAACAATACCACAAAATGAAGATGGTGCTGTAATAGAACCATCCGTTTCCGAACCAATCGCTACTACACAAAGATTTGCGGCAATAGCTGCACCGGCACCGGAACTTGATCCGCATGGATTTCTGTCGAGTACGCAAGGATTTTTAGTTTGCTTACCTCTGCTGCTCCAACCGCTTGTTGATCTTGTAGACCTGAAATTTGCCCACTCGCTGAGATTGGTTTTTCCTAAAAGTACTGCACCGGCTTCGCGCAATTGTTTAATGATAAAAGCATCCTTCCCTGCAATATTTCCTGCCATAGCCAACGAACCTGCTGTCGTCATCATCTTATCACCGGTATTGATATTGTCTTTTATTAAAACCGGAATACCATGTAACGGTCCTCTTAAGTTACCTGATTTTCTTTCGATATCCATTTTGTCAGCGATAAGCAAAGCATCCGGATTCAATTCAAGAACAGCATTTAAAGCCGGTCCGTTTTTATCTATATCGTGAATGCGTTTAATATACCATTCAGTTATCATTCTGGAAGTATATACACCGCTTTTCATCTTTTGCTGAAGCGCATCTATAGTTATTTCATTCAATACAAAATTGCCCTCTACTGTTACAGGAGTTTTGTTTTTATCTTTAGAAACAGGCTTGTCAGCAGCTGTTGCTGTTACAATAGATTTTATTGCAAGACCTGCGATAGATGTATTTTTAAGAAAATTCCTTCTGTTCATAATAAAAATTTATTGTCTGATTATATAATAAATCAGCTACAATTTAAGAATTGTTTTTAATAATATTGTTTTCAATAATTGCCAATGCTATATTTAATTTATTTATTATCGGTATTAACAGATTACAGCCATTTTTCATTTTTCAGAATATACATTGCAGTATGTTCTTCCTCTTCTTTCGGCAGTTTGTATTTTGCTATGTCATAATCTCTAACAAAATGATTTCGTTCCAATAGTTGAATGGATTTAATATTTTCTTTTACGGGTAAAGCTTCAATGGTTTTTAATTTCATTTCAGTAAATGCATATTCAATTACTTTTTGCATCGCTTCGTTCATGATGCCTTTGCCGTAATAATCAGGATGCATTTCATAACCTATTTCAGCTTTGTCATCTTGAGGAACGATATTCCATAGGCAGATACTGCCGAGCATTTTTGACTCCTCGTTAAAATTAATTGACCACATAATACTATTATTTACAGCAATGTCTTTTATTCTGGCTTCAATAAATTGCCCGGCATATTCTAGGCTTATGGTATCAGGTCTGTCGAGGAATTCATTGACACGCGCGTTGCTGCGCATTTCTGCTAATGCATGTACGTCTTCGTTTGCCAAGGCGCGCAAAACCAATCGTTCTGTATGTAAAACCGGAAAAGGAGTAAAGTTGACTGATAACATAATCTGAGAAATTATTTGCGTACATATTCAAGGCTTACACCATAATCATCAGCGAGTTCTTTTAATGCAATGCTGTAATCATATTTCTCACTTGTTTTTTTATCCTGAAAGGTACTTTTCCAGACATCATTATTATTTTCATCTGCATCTGCTTTTCCAAAACGAGTGTTATAATATGCTGTCAGTGTATTTTTCAGATTTTTTTCCTGAATAGAATCGTTTAAATAAATATCAGAGGTGATAATGTCCAGCTGATTATTTTCATCAAAGAAATATTGTACGTTGGCATATTCTGAAAATGCTGTAGAATCAGTTGGAAAAGAAAATTCATAAAATAAATGATCAGCAGTAGATTCGTACAGCTTGGAAGTTTCTATTTTTTTCAATTCATCCTGTGTAATGTTGAAATTTACGTCTCGAAAAATATCAGCATCACTTCCTGTAAAGAAATTTATAAAATAAGGAGAAGTATCTTTAGCGGAATCTTTGCTATCGTGTTGACAAGAAACAAGACAAAAGATGCAAAACCCAATAATCAGGAAACAAGATGTAAAACTAAAAATTTGAAAACGGGATTTTTGCATGTGCTATTTTATCTAATTACTAACTACTCATTTACTATAATTCATTATACATTGTTTCTAAAAATTTTCTGATATTCTTTAAGTGCGATACAATTTCTGCATTGTTATCAACTTTATCTTCATTAATTCCGCCTTCTTTCAGCTTCTTTTTAGCACCTTCCAATGTATATCCTTTTTCTTTTACCAAATGATATACTAATCTGAAATTTTCTATATCCTTTTTGGAATATAAACGATTTCCTTTTTGTGTCTTTCTAGGTTTCAGAATTTCAAATTCAGTTTCCCAGAAACGAATCAATGATGCAGCTACATTAAACTGCTTCGCTACTTCACTAATCGTGAAATACATTTTCTCTATTTCTTTTTCTTTGTAAGGCATATTTGATAATTGTTGAATTGTAAAATTGTTGAATTATAGAATCTGAAATTATACAATTATCTAATTCTACCATTCTATAATTGGCTAATCAAACGCCTGATTACTTTGTTCAGCAATCTTAAGCATCTGATCGTATTGTTCCGGTGTTAAATCGTTGAAAAAATAATTCACAGGATCAATCTTTGTTCCGTTTTTCCATACTTCATAATGACAATGCGGTCCGGTACTTTTTCCTGTGCTGCCAACTAATGCTATCGTTTGCCCGCGTTTCACTTTTTGTCCCGCACGTACTAAAACCTTACTGTTGTGGCCATATAATGTTTCATAACCATAACCATGTTTTATCAAAACTTTATTGCCGTAACCATCACCCTGCGGACCGGCCACTTCA
>JAYVPA010000203.1:0-13745 GCA_043757615.1 Sphingobacteriales bacterium
ATAATTTTCCAAAAACAGTTGGTGACATTACATTTATGGCTTATGTGGAGCGAAATGCCACAACAGCAACTGAATTATTTCCTTATTCTTTTGCTAGAAATTTTGATATATTATTAGGGTTTCCTTCTTTTAAATTTGAACCTGCACTATAATTTTTCTTTAATGTCCAAAAATACTAAAGCTCAACATTCAACGTTGAGCTTTAGTATTTTTTAGAATCCCCCTAAATGATAACCTTGTTCAGCAGATTTTATTTATATTACAATAACGAAATTCCTAACATGAAAAAGATAATTTATGCAATTCCATTCTTTATAATAGGTATATGCGCCATTTCCTGTAATAAGAATACCCAGACTGTTACCGAAAATCCCTTAAATTCTGCAATAACAAATGGAAAAATAGACAGTATAACAACAAGGAATGGTGGTTCTTTTGAATTTGGAAATAAGCTATATTTCTCTAAAAATGGAAGTGTAACAAAACTTGGCTGTAAAATGCCTTCTACCGGAGATATTCAGGTATCATTCTGGGATGCATACACAGGAGGCTTACTTGCCAGAGCGTCAGTTACAATCACAGATCCTGCTCAATTTAATTATACAAGCATTTCTCCCGTATCTGTTAAAGCAAACACAAGGTATGTATTGTCTCTTAACAATACTTCCGGCGGTGCTTCAATACCTTACTATGTAGGAAACAAAAAGTCAGGAAGCGGAACTATAGAAGACCTTATCTATCCTTTTACGTCAGGCAGTGTCACGTATGAACAACCATATTATGCATCATCTCCAACCTCTGTTTATCCTTCATTTATAGATGTGAATAAAAATTATATCGGAGGGTTTTCAGATTTACAATTTGAATTTGAAGTACACACAAAATAAAACATATTTGCAAATTACAAGTCCAAAGCGTATCTTTGGACTCTAATTTTGTTCTTTTATAATAACTTATTTTGAAAGGTGGAGGGAATAGGCCCTGAGAAACCTTAGCAACCCATTTGGTTTAGTTGACAATTTGCAACTTCTTAGTTTGCAAACTTCTTTCTTGCCAACTGTAAACTATAATGAAGGTGCTAAATCCTGTCCGAATAAAAATATCCGGAAAAGATAAGTCGAGTTCAAACTCTACCGCAAATCAAAATAATTTAGTTTTTAACAGAATGGATTTTTCTTTAACAGAAAAACGGAGATTTATTATGAGCGAATTATTAAAGCAAATTGCACAAGAACGAATTCTAATTCTTGATGGCGCCATGGGTACCATGATACAGCGTTACAAATTAGAAGAAGAAGATTATCGCGGAGATATATGGAAAAATCATACACATCCTTTAAAAGGCAATAACGATTTATTGTCGATTACACGACCTGAAATTATCAAAGAAATTCACCGTCAGTATTTTGAAGCCGGTGCCGATATTGTGGAAACAAATACGTTCAGCGGAACTACTATCGCACAAGCAGATTATCACTTAGAAGACGCAGTGTATGATATCAATTTCCAAAGTGCAAAGATTGCCAAAGAAGTAGCCGATGAAATGACAGCTAAAGAACCACACAAACCACGTTTTGTTGCAGGAGCAATGGGTCCAACTAATCGTACTTGCTCACTTTCTCCAGACGTAAATGATCCTGGTTATCGTGCTGTTACGTTTGACCAATTAGTATCAGCATATTACGACCAGGCAAAAGCATTAATTGAAGGCGGTTCTGATTTATTATTGATAGAAACAATTTTTGATACTTTAAATGCAAAAGCTGCATTGTTTGCCGTACAATCTTTATTTGAAGACATCGGTAAAGAATATCCGGTTTCTATCTCAGGTACTATTACAGATGCCAGCGGACGTACTTTAAGCGGACAAACCACGGAAGCATTTTTAATTTCCTTATCACATGTACCTTTATTTTCTATCGGACTAAATTGTGCATTAGGCGCAAAAGAATTACGTCCTTATTTACAAATTCTGGCAAAAGAAGCACCTTTTTTAGTAAGCGCATATCCAAATGCAGGATTGCCAAATGAATTTGGTCAATATGATGAAACACCTGATATAATGGGCCAGCAAATCCGTGAATTTTTAGATTTAGGATTAGTAAATATTTTAGGCGGATGCTGCGGCACCACGCCACCACATATCAAAAAAATTGCTGAAATAGCAAAAGAATATAAACCAAGAAACGTAATTAGTCAATGGTCGATAGTCAATAGTCAATAGAAATGAAATGGGATTTAAATTTGAAGAGCTAAGAGTTTGGCAAATGGCATCTGATATAAGTGCTGAAATAGATGAATTAACTTTCTCTTTTCCAAAAAGAGAAGAATATGTTTTATCGCCACAAATAATAAGAGCTGCCGATTCAATTGCATTAAATATTGCAGAAGGTTCAACTGGACAATCTACTCCTGAATTCAAAAGGTTTTTAGGCATATCTTTACGTTCGGCTATCGAAGTAATTGCTTGCTTACATCTTGGTAAAAAAAGAAAAGTTATATCAGATGAAAATTTTACTCTTTTTTATGACAAGATTACCACATTAATTAAATCAATACAAGCACTAAGAAATACATTAAAATGAATCCATTGACCATCGACCATCGACCATCGACCAATAACATTCTTAAATTATCCGGATTAGAACCTTTACTGGTTACTAAAGAATCTAACTTTATTAATATTGGTGAACGTACGAACGTAACCGGCTCCAAAGCATTTTTAAAAATGATTAAGGAAGAGCGTTTTGAAGATGCGCTAGCTGTTGCAATGGATCAAGTGCGCGGTGGTGCGCAGGTACTCGACGTGAATATGGATGAAGGAATGATTGATGGTGAGAAAGCGATGGTAAAATTTTTAAACCTGATTGCTTCTGAACCTGAAATTTCGCGTATTCCTATTATGATAGATTCTTCAAAATGGGAAATCATTGAAGCCGGTTTAAAATGCATTCAGGGCAAAGGTATTGTAAACTCAATAAGTTTAAAAGGTGGCGAAGAAGAGTTTATCCGTCAGGCAAAATTGATAAAGAAATATGGCGCCGCAACCGTTGTAATGGCATTTGATGAGCAAGGACAAGCTGATAATTATGAGCGACGTGTTGAGATTTGTCAGCGCAGTTATGACATACTTGTCAATGTGGTAAAATTTAATCCGAACGATATTATTTTCGATCCGAATATTTTTCCTGTAGCAACAGGCATGGATGAACATCGCAACAATGCGATTGATTTTTTTCGTGGCACCAAATGGATTCGCACTAACCTAAAAGGAGCGCATGTCAGCGGCGGTGTTTCTAACGTTTCGTTTTCTTTTCGTGGAAATAATATTGTGCGCGAAGCCATGCACACTGTATTTTTATATCACGCTATCAAAGAAGGCATGGACATGGGTATAGTCAATCCAACAATGATTGAAGTGTATGATAATATTGAAAAAGGTTTGTTAGAACGTGTGGAAGATGTTATTTTAAACAGAAGAGAAGATTCGACTGAACGATTATTGGAATATGCAGAAACAGTAAAAGGTTCCGCAAAAAAAAGGGAGGAAGATTTATCCTGGAGAAATCAATCAGTAAATGAACGATTGAAACATGCGTTGGTAAAGGGTATTGTTGATTTTATTGAGGAAGATACAGAAGAATGCAGGTTGCAATTTGACAAACCATTAAGTGTGATTGAAGGTCCGCTGATGGATGGTATGAATGTAGTCGGTGATTTATTTGGTGCCGGAAAAATGTTTTTACCGCAAGTAGTAAAATCAGCACGTGTAATGAAAAAATCGGTGGCGTATTTATTGCCGTTTATTGAAGCTGCAAAACAAGCAGGCGAAAGCAATAAACAAGGAAAAATTTTATTGGCGACCGTAAAAGGAGATGTGCATGACATCGGTAAAAATATTGTTGGCGTAGTATTAGCATGCAATAATTTTGAGATTATAGATTTAGGTGTAATGATACCTTGCGATAAAATCTTAGATGCCGCAGAAAGAGAAAATGTGGATGTGATTGGATTAAGCGGTTTGATTACACCATCTTTAGATGAAATGGTTTTTGTAGCAAAAGAAATGAAACGTCGTGGCATGAAACAGCCTTTGTTGATTGGTGGTGCAACAACTTCTAAAATTCACACCGCAGTAAAAATTGAACCGAATTACGACCAGGCAACCGTGCATGTATTAGATGCATCACGAAGTGTGCCCGTGGTAAGTTCGTTGTTGAACAAAGAAAATAAAATAAAATTTGTTGATGATATCCGTGCGGAATATGAAATGATGCGCAAACGTCATCAGGGAAAACAAATTGCAAAAGATTATATTTCTATAGAAGAAGCGCGAAAAAATAAATTGCAATTGGATTGGTCGAATTATACGCCGCCAATACCTGCTTTTTTAGGCACAAAAGTTTTTGATAATTACGATTTATCAGAACTCAGAAAATATATTGACTGGACGCCATTTTTCTCTACATGGGAATTACATGGAAAATATCCGAATATTTTAGACGATAAAATTGTTGGTGAGGAAGCAAAAAAATTATTAAAAGATGCCAATGCTTTGTTAGATAAAATCATTTCAGAAAAATGGCTGACCGCAAAAGCGGTAGTTGGTTTCTTTGAAGCAAACTCTAATGTTGATGATATTGAAATTTCAACAGGTGATTCATCTTTAAATATTTCACAAATTTTTGAAATATATCGCTTACATCATTTACGCCAGCAAAATAAAAAAGGTGAAGGTTTGCCTAATTATTGCTTGAGTGATTTTGTTGCGCCGAAAGAAAGTAATAAGAAAGATTACATCGGTGGATTTGCAGTAACGACTGGCATTGGCATCGAAAAATGGTTGGAACATTTTCAATCTCAACACGATGATTACAACAAAATTATGCTGGCTGCTTTGGCAGACCGTTTAGCAGAAGCATTTGCAGAACGCATGCATGAAAGGGTTCGTACTGAATTCTGGAACTATGCAAAAAATGAAACGCTTAGCAGTGAAGAATTAATCAAAGAAAAATACCAAGGCATTCGTCCGGCTCCGGGCTATCCTGCTTGTCCCGACCATACCGAAAAACCGATGTTGTTTAAATTACTGGATGCAGAAAAAAACGCAGGCATTATACTTACAGAAAGCAATGCGATGTATCCCGCATCAAGTGTAAGCGGTTGGTATTTCTCACATCCGGATAGTAAATATTTTGGCATTGGTAAAATTGCAAAAGACCAAGTGGAAGATTATGCAAAACGCAAAAACATGAAACAGGAAGACATGGAACGTTGGTTGCAAAGTGTATTGAATTATGATGTGTAATCTATTCTTCTAAGTATGAAATTAGCTAATAAGATATCTTACATTTTTATTGTTTGTTTAATAACAATCATTGCTTTTCACTTACTTAAATATGAATACATAAAGTATATGGTTCGCAACTATGGAATACCATCCAAGGCATATATATCTGACATATTTAGTGGTGGCAGTGAACATGGTTCAAGTGCCAACTATAGGTTTATATATAAGCACCAAGAATACACAGGCAACTATGCCATAAATGATGATGACGACAACCTTGGTGATAGCATAACCGTACTTTTTATACAAAGTAATCCTAAAATAAATTATCCTGCTTTTTATGCATTAAGAAAGAAAGATAAAAACAGAATAAAATACCTGCACGAATTCCGAAAATTAGATTCCGAAACAAGTTCGGAATGACTCGACAAAGTTCTTATAGCATGATGATGGTACATGCAGCACAAAGCCATACAATTCTAAACACCAAAGGGAGGTGACGCAACAGATGATGAGACAAGTTAAGCATTACGACTGCTAAATTCATCAATCTACAAAACCATTATCTCTGAAAACTCCGCGCAACTCTGTGAAATAAAAAAGCTAAAATAAATATCACAGAGCTACACAGAGAAAACACAAAGCATCAAATAAAAAATAAATCCTATCTTCAAACTATGTTAGATAAGTTTCGCAGGATGTTTAAGATTGATATGCAGAAATTGCGCTCTGCAGATTCTTCGCATTTATTCTGGATGGATTTAACGATGCTCCTTGTTGTTACTATCAACCTGCTATATCTTTCTTTCGGTTTTTTATTTCAGTATCATTTCTTTGATTCTTTTATCAATCATATTTCTACTTCTTTTCATGATTGGTATGCGTCAAACATTTACTCTAACGTTTTACAATACGATTTAATTTTCGTCGGCATTTATATTTCGGAATTATTGTTTCGTTGGGCAAGAAGTATTTACAGAAAAAAATACGACAACTGGTGGTTTTATCCGTTTGTGCATTGGTACGATGTCATCATGTGCATTCCAATTATCAACGGATTAAATTTCTTTGGATTTATACGATTGTTCGGTTTGATATTCCGCTTGCAACGATTAGGCGTTTTTGACCTGACGAAAACATTTGTGTTTAAACAATCCAAGTTTGCATCCGATGTGATGGTGGAAGAAATAAGCGACCGCGTAATCGCACAGATGATTACTATGGCGCAGCACGAAGTACAGAGAGGTTCGCCATTGGTAGAAAAAATTGTCAATAATGTCATCAAACCAAAAGAAGATGTTATCGTCGATTATTTAACGAGCAGGATTAGTGAAGCTATGAATTTGTCCTATTCGCAATATCGCAGCGAACTGAAACAATACACGCAAAAAATCCTGACGGAAGCCATTCATGAAAATCAGGAATTGAAAACGTTAAATTATATCCCGGGACTTGGTAATTTTATCAAAGAAACTCTTGACCGCGCTGTTGCTGATATTACTTTTAACACTATCGATAAACTGATGCAGGATGTCATCGATCCGACCAATACTCGCGGAATCAAGGAAGTGACGCATGCTCTGATTGAGACTTTTCTGGACAATCAGCATCTGGAAGGGCAGGAACTAAACAAAACTATTATAGCTATTGTAAATGACTCTTTAGAGGAGATAAAAGACAACGTGAACCAGAAAGAGTGGAAAATTAACAAAGCATTGGAGGAAAAGCAGAAAATAGAGCAAAAAATCAGAAAAGGTGAAAAAATTTAACCAACTAAAATCCATTTTGGCACGAGAATTGTTACTTAAATTGTATCTAAAAATAACTTTTAGATAAGTTAAAAAAACATTTTCATTTGGTTGGTTTAAAATAGTCCCGGGCAGCAATGTTCGGGATTTCTTTTTACATCATTGCGAGGCACGAAGCAATCTGTTCAACATATTCAGATTACTTCACTTCGTTCGCAATGACGATACAGCCTATTCCTTTTTCATCTCTTCCAGACTATCTGAATTCAGTTTTTTTGTTGTTTCATTGCTTCCTTCTTCTTCAGCCGTGCTGACAATACCCGTTCCATATAAAATATCCCAAACCTGCTGGATTTTATAGACGCTGTTACTGAAATGGTTACTCAATATAATCACCGTGGTTTTATCACTGATTTTTCTGTTAAAAACGGAATTATAACTGTGCCACCAGCCATTGTGGTAAATCAAACGGGTACCATCGGGCTGGTCATTCATACGCCATCCTAAACCATAGTTTTTATTACCGGCTTTTTCAAAACTCTGTGGTGTAAATGCCAGACCCAAAATCTCGGATTTAATAAATTTACCTGAATATAATGCCTGGTCCCATTTGTATAAATCGCGTACTGTACTGTAAATACCTTTATCTCCCAAAACACCATCGGAAGAAACAATTTCATCCTCGTACCAGCGCGACCCTTTATACCCTTTAGTGGCAGAGGAACGCACACCTAAGGGGTCGTAGTACCAGCTATCCAGCATGCCAAGCGGAATAAAAATATTCTGGTGTATAAAATCGCAAAACGGCATTCCGGAAACTTTTTCCACTATCAATGCCAGCAAAACGAAATTAGTATTGTTGTACATAAAATGTGTATCGGGTTTATATAATGCTTTTGGCCTGAATTTATACAGCATTCCTAACACATCATCATTCGACATAAATGCTTTTCTGTTTTTCCAATATTGCTCTGAAAAATTCAAATAATTCGGAAGGCCCGAACGATGTGCTAACAACATTCTTACTGTTATGCCTTTGTATGGAAAATTCGGAAAGAATTTTTCTATGGTATCATCCAGCAAAAGCATGTTCTGCTGCAGCAATAATAATATTGCGCCTGATGTAAATGTTTTTGAAGTAGATGCAATCTGAAACGTTGACTTTGGGGTTAATACTTCCTGCGCGTTGTAATCTTTGTATCCGTAATAACGTTCAAAAATAGGCGTGCCTTTATAAGCGATCAACACAGAACCGTTAAAGCCGTTCCGTTTTACTTTGTCTTCAAAATAACAATCCAGGTTGTGGATTTTCTGAACAATGGCTGTATCCTGCAAATCAATTTTTGCATCATGATTCTGATAAAGTGCGGGATTTATTTCAGGCTGTATAAATCCACTGTCTCTTTTATGACCGCTTTGACAATACGTAAAAAACACACAACATAATAATATATTTAATGTCAAAAATAATCTTTTCATCTGTTTCTTTATTTTCTGTCTTATTTGCGCAGATGGAATTCGCATGCCACCACGTACATGAATCTGAGAGGGGCTTGTGCTCATTTTATTTTCTTCTTTGGTTCTTCAAATCCGGTGCTAACATAGTACAAATCAATCTCCGTAAAAGTAAGTCATTTGTAAAAGAATGTTATTACAGAGATATTACCATTGGTTGAAAAATAATTTATTCATTACCTTTATAAAAAACAACTCTATGGATTTTAATATCATAAAAAGTCTAACCAACGAATACACAAACGAATGCAGCAACACGCGTAAATTATTAGCGAAAGTGCCAATGGATAAATTATCCTGGAAACCACACGAAAAATCTATGACGTTGAATAATCTGGCAATACATATTGCTGATTTGCCAAATTATGTATCCATCACTTTAGATAGAAAAGAATTAGATTGGGCAGTTGAAAAGTATGTTCCCAAGAAAGCAAAGACTACAGAAGAATTATTAAAGATTCATGATGATGCCGTAGCCTCTGCTTTGCGGTCCATAAAAAACACAACTGCTGATATTTTAGTAAATGAAACATTCTCCATGCGTAACGGGGAACAGGTGTATTTTGTTATGCCGAAAATTGCATCATTACGCAGTTCTGCTTTTAATCATATTTACCATCACCGCGGACAACTGACGGTTTATCTGCGTTTGTTAGGAGTTCCGGTTCCGGGAATGTACGGACCAACAGCTGATTTTCCGATGTAAACAATTAGTGGATGATTTGATTAGCTGATTAGCCAATAAATAAAAACCGCAAAGAAAATCTTTGCTGTTTTTTTATATTACGATTTCAAATCAGCTAATTAAATTACATATTCCTTCTGTACTGTCCGCCAACATCAAATAATGCATTGGTGATTTGTCCAAGTGAACAATACTTCACCGTTTCAATCAATACTTCAAATAAATTTTTGTTATGCAATGCGGCTTGTTGTAATTGTTGTAAATAATCTGCAGCTTCTGATTTATTGCGTTCGTTTAACACTTTTAAATTTGTAATCTGTAAATCTTTTTCTTCTGTTGTACTGCGTATTACTTCCTGTGGTAAAATAGTTGGTGAACCTTTAGATGACAGGAAAGTATTTACACCAATCAACGGTAATTCCCCGGTATGTTTTTTCATTTCATAATACATGCTTTCTTCCTGTATCTTGCTGCGTTGATACATCGTTTCCATCGCACCTAATACGCCGCCCCGCTCTGTAATTTTATCGAACTCAGAGTACACTGCTTCTTCCACCAAATCTGTTAGCTCTTCTATGATGAAAGAGCCTTGTAATGGATTTTCATTTTTTGCCAATCCCAATTCTTTATTAATGATTAACTGAATCGCCATTGCACGGCGCACACTTTCTTCTGTGGGTGTAGTTATCGCTTCATCATACGCATTTGTATGTAAAGAATTACAATTATCATAAATTGCATACAATGCTTGAAGTGTCGTTCTTATATCATTGAAATCAATTTCCTGCGCGTGTAAACTTCTGCCCGATGTCTGAATATGATATTTTAATTTCTGGCTTCTGTCGTTTGCTTTGTATAGATATTTCATCGCCTTTGCCCATATTTTACGGGCGACACGGCCAATCACTGCATATTCAGGATCAATTCCGTTACTAAAGAAAAAAGATAAATTCGGCGCGAAGTCATCCACCTTCATCCCTCTCGACAAATAATATTCTACAAAAGAAAAGCCATTTGATAAGGTAAATGCTAATTGTGAAATCGGATTTGCACCGGCTTCTGCAATATGGTAACCCGAAATTGAAACGGAATAAAAATTACGCACTTTATGTTGTACAAAATATTCTTGCACATCGCCCATTAATTTCAACGAAAATTCTGTAGAAAAAATACAAGTGTTTTGTGCCTGGTCTTCTTTTAAAATATCCGCCTGCACTGTACCGCGTACTTGCGACAACGCATATGTTTTTATTTTCTCGTAAATTTCTTTATCTAACACCTGATCGCCTGTAACACCTAATAACATCAAACCCAATCCATCATTTCCTGTTGGTAGTTCACCGTTATACGTTGGTCGTATCGCTTTTTTTTCTTTATAGATTTTGTCAATCTTTTTATTGACTTCATCTACTAAATTATTTTCACGAATATATTTTTCGCATTCCTGATCGATGGCTGCATTCATAAAAAATGCGCAGATAGTTGCTGCCGGTCCGTTTATCGTCATCGACACGGATGTATTCGTCGAACATAAATCAAAACCCGAATACAATTTTTTTGCATCATCCAACGTGCAAATCGAAACACCCGAATTGCCTATCTTACCATATATATCAGGTCTTACCGCCGGATCTTCTCCGTATAAGGTCACGCTGTCAAATGCTGTCGACAAACGTTTTGCAGGCAAGCCATTTGAGACATAGTGAAAACGTTTGTTGGTTCTTTCAGGCCCGCCTTCCCCTGCAAACATACGTGCAGGATCTTCTCCTTCGCGTTTAAAAAGAAATACGCCTGCAGTAAATGGAAATTCGCCGGGAACGTTTTCCTGTAAATTCCATTTTAAAATATCACCCCATGCTTCATAGCGCGGTAAAGATACTTTTGGTATTTGCTGATGCGACAACGATTCAGTATGTGTTTTAATTTTCAACTCTTTATCACGCACTTTAAACACATAAAATTCATTGGTATAATTTGCTTTCTTTTCCTGCCAGGTGTTTAGTATTTGCTGACATTCCGAGTGGAGTTGAAGTTTTAATGCTTTGTCAATAGTCGATAGTCCATTGTCCATTGTATCCTTAACCATTGACCATTGACCATTGACCATTGACTGTACTTTTTGCAAAGCAAAAAGATTTTGTGCAATTTTTGCCTGCTCTATTACCCATTTATCATAGTTGCGATTTGTGCTTGTGATGTCTGATAAATAACGAACCCTGTTTGGCGGAATGATATAAATCTTTTCAGAATTTCCTGTGCGCAGAGTCACTGTTGACTTCCAATCCAGTTTTGATTTTTCAATTACTTTCTGTATAACAGCTTTATATAATTCGTTTGTTCCGGGGTCATTAAATTGCGAAGCAATACTGCCATATACAGGCATTTCGTCCGGATTTATATTCCATAAATTTCTGTTGCGCTGGTATTGTTTTTTTACATCGCGCAATGCATCCTGTGCGCCGCGTTTATCAAATTTATTTATCGCGACCACATCAGCAAAATCGAGCATATCTATTTTTTCCAATTGCGAAGCCGCACCAAATTCCGGTGTCATCACATATAAGAATGTATCAGCAATATCTACTATCTCCGTACCGCTTTGTCCGATACCTGAAGTTTCAATGATGATTAAATCAAAGTGTGCTGCTTTCAAGATTGCAATCGCATCCGTAATGCTTTTTGAAATAGAAGCGTTTGTTTGCCGCGTAGCCATAGAACGCATATACACATGCGGATTATTAATAGCGTTCATACGGATTCTGTCGCCTAATAATGCACCGCCGGTTTTTCTGCGTGACGGATCTACAGAAATGATTGCTAATGTTTTTGTGGGAAAATCTAAAATAAAACGCCGTACTAATTCATCAGTCAAACTTGATTTTCCTGCACCGCCGGTTCCTGTGATCCCGAGAATTGGAACTGAAGATTCTAGTTTTGTAACAGCAGTTATTGTTTTATCAAATTCTTCAGGGTAATTTTCTGCGGAAGAAATTAACTGCGCGATATGATGTGCATTTTTTTCTTTTAGTTTCTTTTCCTCCAGCTGAATATCTTTGCCGCTTGGAAAATCACAGATTTGCAGTAAGTCGTTTATCATGCCTTGCAAACCCATGGCACGACCATCATCAGGAGAATAGATTTTATTGATTCCATATTTATGCAATTCTTCGATTTCCGATGGTAAAATGGTACCGCCGCCGCCGCCGACAATTTTGATATGACCACAGCCTTTTTCATGCAGCAAATCGTACATGTATTTTAAAAACTCGACATGACCGCCCTGATAAGAAGTAAATGCAATTGCATTGGCATCTTCTTCAATCGCACATTCTACAATTTCCTGTACAGAACGATTATGCCCCAAGTGAATCACTTCAGCACCTGATGCCTGAATGATTCGGCGCATAATATTGATGGCGGCATCGTGACCGTCGAAAAGCGATGCGGCTGTAACGATGCGTATTTTATTTTTGAGTTGATATGGTGCGACTTCTTGCATAATTAAATCTAATAGACAAATTTAATCATTTGAAGTTTTAATAGCTTATGTTATTTTGTTTTTCTATTAAAATTAAATGTCTATTTTTAAACTATATGAAGAAAAAGATAGCTCGTGAGATTTTATATGTAGTGTGTTTTGCAATTATTGTAGGATTATTTTCTATTTGTATTGTTTCATACAATAAACTCGATATTAGTAAGTTAAATAAAGCACAAACTGAAATACAAACCAATTATTCATTTTTATTAGAAAAAAATATTCAATCTGTATGTTTTACCAATGGTAAGTTAGATTATACGATACCACTTGAAATGGTTGATGATTTTACGGTTGATAGAAATGATTTAAAATTAGTTGGAAAGATAAGCATGGCAAATTTAGGTTCAGATGAAAATCCCATAGTTGAAACAAAATGGACGCCACCAAAAGATGAATTAGAAAATATAGTGCAACGCATGATTGATGCTGGAGAACCAGAAGAAAACATAGCGACGGTTATAAGAGAATATGATAAATGGGAAAAATACTCAGTTAAAAATAAAGCTATTGAAAAACTATCTCCTGAAGAAAGCAAGAGAGTTAACGCATATATAGCTAACACAAAACAAAGCAAAATTTTAAGCAACAGAATTCTTACAGAAAAAGATATCTATTACAATATCAAGATAGTAGCATTAATATTATTAATTGCACTCTTTATTATCAGATATTTATTTTATACAGTTAGTTGGTCAATAAAAACACTTAAAGAATAACCACTATCAAAGCTGTTTTTTGAATTTTTAAAATAATTTTGTACATTTGTTTACACTTTACTGTAAACTGTAAACTAAATGAAGTCTAAACAAAAGATAATCAACATTTTAACTAAAAAAAAAGAATTACAATCTGGTGAATTAGCTGACCTTACAGGACTTTCTCGTCAATATATTCATCGTATTTTAATTGAATTGATAGAAGAAAATAAAGTTCAAAAAATAGGAACACCACCATTAACGTATTATA
>JAYVPA010000204.1:0-3656 GCA_043757615.1 Sphingobacteriales bacterium
AAAACTTAAAAGATGTTGCAGCTGAAAAAATAGAAGCTTTAAAAGAAACTGCGGCTGAATTTAAAGAAGCGGCTACTGAAAAGCTGGAAGAATTAAAAACAGATGCAGAAAGTTTATTAGATCAGGCTTCAGAAAAGATAGCTGAATTAAAAGACAAAGCAAACGATAAAGCTGAAGATGCAAAAAATGCTGTAATCGATGCAAAAGATGCTGCAATTGATAAAACAGTAGAATTAAAAGACAAAGCGAGTGACGCGGTTGACAAGGCTGCTGAAGAAGCAAAATAAGAGAAATCTTATTTTTATTGAAAAACGTCACCTGATTGGGTGGCGTTTTTTATTTATACCTGCTTAAAACCTCATCTACCCGCTTCTCTATTTCTACATTTTTTTCCACGACAGGTGCGTGATGCGGCTTGATGCAGGCGTCAATAATCAATGTATCACAACACCAGTGTTTGTTTTCAAAACGTTCATTAATTCCGTAAATATCATGTGACGGATTGCTGCGGGTAAAAGTTACCCAAAGGAAATTATTAAAATCTTTTGCTACAAATTCAGCATCATCACAAATAATAATTAATGGAAGTTGACTCGATAGTCGATAGTCGATAGTCGATAATGCACCCAATTCCTGACCATTGACCATTGACCATTGACTATTGACCATCTCAATTGCTAATATTCCTTTGGAAATAAATTTTGGATTTTTAAATGCTGTTGGTAAAACAAAATCTGCAGGTAACTTATCCAGCAATTCTCTTTTCTTATCTCCTGCTGCTGCAATAATTACTTTACTTCCGGCGTTCAGATTTTCACCTGAGTAATCCAGTGTATCTATGGTAGTTTTTGTCTGAAAATGAATATCTCTGGATAAATCAATTCGTTCTAAAATATGATGAAAGAATTTTTCTTCATTGTAAGTTGTCAGTGTATCATCATCACTTTTATCTGCAATAAATAAAAACTTTGCCAGTGATAATTGTCCGGTTCCCAAAATATGGTTCGCAATCGTCAGAATTTCCTGTGGCCGTTTTTCTTTGTAATATGGTGTATATCGTTCACTGCCAATCGCTAACAATAAAGGATGTACGCCGGCAGCATCTACCGCATGTATTTCATGCAAACCAGGTATTTCCGTGCTGATTGCAGACCCTGTCATTTCGTGTATCATATTTCCAAACGCAGTATCTTCCTGCGGTGGTCTTCCAACAACTGTAAAACTCCAGACAGCATTTTTCTTTGCATACACAGTGTTTATACGCATCAGCGGGAAATCATGTTTCAAAGAATAATACCCTAAATGATCTCCAAACGGACCTTCGGGTTTATTTTCGTTCGGATACACTTCACCTGTAATTACAAAATCGGCATCCGTACTCAGACAAAAACCATCTTCATCATACATATAACGAAAGCGTCTTCCTCCTAATGCTCCTGCAAATGTCAGTTCTGATAAACCTTCCGGTAAGGGCATCACTGCTGCAAAAGAATGCGACGGCGGTCCGCCAATAAAAACGGATACTTTCATGGGTTTATTTTGATTAGTCCATTTCGTCTGATGTACCCCGATGCCGCGATGCAACTGATAATGCAATCCAACTTCTTTATCTTTTATATATTCATTTCCGGAAAGCTGAATACGATACATTCCAAGGTTGGAATTCATCACACCCGGTTTATCTGCATCTTCTGAATATACAATCGGCAAGGTTACAAAGGCGCCTCCGTCTTTTTCCCAGCATTGAATCTGCGGCAAATCAGAAATTTTTATTTTTTCAAAATGATGTGATGAAACTTTTTTGGGTAATGCTTTCCAAGCAGCTAAGACAACTCCAATATTTTGAAATGGATTTTTTAATGCTTGCATCGGATCTGTTTTCAATGCAATCATTTTTTTCATATCATCTAATGCATCTCTGAAAATGAATTTACTGCGTTCTGTAGTTCCGAATAAATTAGATACCGCCTCATACTTGCTTCCTTTTACTTTTTCAAATAAAATTGCCTTTCCTTTAGTCTTATGAATACGTAAATGGATAGCTGCCATTTCAAGATACGGATCTACTTCTTCTTTAATACGAATCAGCTGACCTGTCTTATCTAAATCATCAATGCAATCCTGTAAAGATTTGTACGCCATGGTTGTTTAACAAAAATAATGAATATTAGTTGAATTGAGAATGTTGAATTAAGATGAACAAAAAAAAACGGCAGAAATATTTTAAATATGTCCGCCGGGCTAGATAGAATAATATGAGAAAATTTTATTAATACACAATATTATTTCCCAATTCTGTGCTTACCACATCATGAATATCTATTTGTGAGGAGGAACCTGAATTGCTGTTATCATCAGAATAGCTATTGTCATCAGAATAAGTTGACTCATCATAATTTTGTGTTTGCTGATTTTGTTGATTTTGTTCAGCAATAGCTCCTAAAATTATCAAGGCAGCTGCAGCTCTTTTTTGTTCCAATGTAGGTTGCTGCTCAGATGAATAATTTGCACTTAATAGTTCTTCCGGCGCAGCATTTCTATTTTCTTCAGTCAATGTTGTTCGTTCAACATAAGATGAAGAAGGAGATGATGTATAATGGGGAGTAGAAGATGAATGATGATTTTGCATTCCGAATACTCTTACAGCGATCATTGCAACTATTACAATTGCTGCGATTTTGATTTTTGATACTGTTGTTTTCATTGTTTAAATTTTTGATTGTGATTGATAATGTAAAATTCAACCATTTTAATAAAATAAACATCCGTCAAAACAACCAGATTAAAAACTCATGGTTTTCCTTACTGTAATAAATGAGTGGAAAAATTAGATATCCTATTTATTCGCTTCCACGAATGTTTTGGCATCTATATCAAATTGCTGCCACTCCTCGAAGTGTGGTAAATGCGCGGACAGCTGATATTTTGTATCGTCATATTTCAGACTTACAGAACCAATATTGGTTATAAATTTCTGCGCTAAATTATCTTTTGGCAATAAACCATCTTTAGCGCCCCAGACTAACATTACAGGTAATTTAATCTGATTTAGTTTAGTTGTTAAATCCAGATGCGTAAAAACAGATTCGCCTTCATAAGTCAATGTTGACGGCGCAAATAATGCATTTTCATAGGCAACGGCTAATTCTATTTTTGGTGTACTTATTGTTTGCACCTGTATATTCGCTGAATTAGAAACTAATCCGAATACCTGATTAAGATAAGACTGGTGTTGTGCAAATTCTTTATATGTCAACACAGGATGTAATGTATAATAGTTTTTACAGTTGTTCCAATAATCTACATTTTTACCTAATGCAATCATGGAATCAGCTCTGTGTAATAACCATTGTATCGATAATAATGCACCATTCCTTATATCATATGCAGGACTCTCAATAATTGCGCCTCTTAATTTATTTTGATGTGCAGTATCCAGCAAATAGTAGGTTGCCAAGCCTCCGCCCCAACTTGCACCATGTATAAATATTTTATTTGCCTTTGCCACTTGTTTTGTAAAATCAACAACATTATCCAGATCTACACTGAATTGTTCGATAGTCATTTCGCTTGGTTTTACATTTCCTTGTGTAACACCTGAACCTCGCTGATCGTAATAAATTACTTTATAATATTTTTCAATTTCTTTCCAGTAA
>JAYVPA010000205.1:0-13653 GCA_043757615.1 Sphingobacteriales bacterium
AGGTGCGTCAAGCGGAACTTATATTTGGTCTCCTGCAAGTACGCTTAGTTGTTCTGATTGTCCTAAAACAATAGCTAGTCCAATGGTTACTGTTACTTACGCCTTGTCGTATACCAATGATAAAAAATGCATTTCAATGGATACGATTACTGTTAATGTAATCCCAATTATTGGTTTATTCTTTCCAAATGCTTTTACACCAAACCATGATGGCCTTAATGATATATTTACCGCATTGGGAGATTCTGTAAAAACATTTGAATTAAACATTTACAATCGATGGGGAGAATTAGTTTTCAAAAGCAATGATATCACAATTGGATGGGATGGAATATACAAAGGCACGGAACAACCACAAGACAGTTATGTATTTACAGCTCATGCTACTTTATATAATAATAAAAAGAAAGATTATAAAGGTATAATCACTTTACTCAAATAATCTATATATTGTGATTAAATGATTTCTAAATTACAAAATTGAAATGTATCTCCGTTAAATAATCCTTTATCACTGAGTTTGAGGCTTGGAATAACTAGTAAGGCCATAAAGGATAAGGACATGAATGGTGAATGAAGTGTACAACCGATTTCTTTAGCAGATTTAACCAGTTCGGTATATTTTTCTGCGACCACTTCGCAACTATCTGTACTCATCAATCCTGCAACAGGCAATCCTAAGACTTTTGTTTCATCATTATTATTTACTGACAAACCACCTTTCTCTTTAATGATAGCATTCACGGCTTTACACATACTTTCATCATCAACACCAACAACAATAATGTTATGTGAATCATGTGCAACTGAAGAAGCTAATGCATTTTTCTTTAAACCAAAATTTCTTACGAATGCAATTGCAATCGGAGCATCATGATAACGATTGACAACTGCAATTTTTAAAATATCGTCTTCTACATTTGAGATTGCATTTCCATCTGCATCTAACTTTACATTTCCAATATATGTTTTTGTGATGAGTTGTCCGGCGATAACTTCAATAGCATTTATTTTTTGCGAAGATAATCTGACTTTAAAATCTTTCTCTTTTTTAAAATCAATCGCAAAATTATTGATGACTTTTTCAGGTTGTGTTTCTATAAAACTCTTTCCATCTTTTGAAACTAAATTTCCATTGATATATGTTTCTAAGATTTCAAAATCCTGTAAATTATTTACAACAATAAAATCTGCTGCATCATTTTCTTTCAATAATCCAACTTCTAATTTATAGTGTTTGACAGAATTGATACAAGCTGCCTGTAATACTTTATAAATATCAATTCCTTTCGAAATAGCACGTTTTACTAAGAGATTGATATGACCAAGCAGTAAATCATCGGGATGTTTATCATCTGAACAGAACATTATATCATCCGGATAATCATTTAATAAATCTATCAAAGCTTCAAAATTTTTTGCAGCACTTCCTTCACGAATCAAAACTTTCATTCCATGTTCCAGCTTGAATTTTGCTTCATCATAGGTAAAACATTCATGGTCTGTAGAAATGCCTGCGTCAATATATTGAATCGCTTTCTCACCTCTTAGGCCGGGCGCGTGACCATCAACAGGTTTATTATGCTTTTGTGCAATAGCAATCTTATCCATCACTATATTATCCCGAAATAAAACACCGGGATAATTCATCATTTCCGCCAGATATTTTATTTCATTTAATGTCATCAATTCATCAATATCTTCTGCTGTTACTTCTGCACCTGCAGTTTCAAAACCGGTTGCAGGCACGCAAGACGGTGCACCAAAATTAAATTTGAACGGACTTTTTTTTGCATTTTCCAGCATGTAGTACACACCTTCTTTTCCCAATACATTTGCAATTTCATGGGGATCGGAAACAGTAGCGACAGTGCCATGTATCACAGCTTTCTTTGCAAACTCTGTTGGCACTAGCATAGAACTTTCAATATGTACATGTGCATCTACAAAGCCCGGAAGTATATAGGTTTCAAGTGTCTCATCAATTTTCTCGATTGTTTTTATCCTGCCATTTTCTACAATAATTTTTGCAGAAAAAATCTGTTTATTTTCAATGTCTATATAGTTGGATTTGATTTGCATATTTTAACCGCAAGTTCGCAAAGTTTTTACAAAAAATATTTATAATCTTATTTGTGTTCGTGAATGCTAAGCATTTCGCAAAGCTCACTAAGAATTGAAATAAAAAACTTCGCAAGAATAAAATCTGCGAAGTTTGTTATTAATATTCATGCGGTAATGTCAGACCAACTTCTTCGTGCCATGGCAAACCGTATCCACCAATCTGCGACATGAACGGATCCGGATCCATTTCTTCTGTATTGTAAACTCCCGGTTTCATCCAGATGCCTTCCAGCATTAGTTTTGCTCCCAACATTGCAGGAACACCTGTGGTATAACTTACGCCTTGGGCTTTGCAATCTCTGTATGCATCCTGATGTTTGCAATTGTTCCACACAAAGTACGTCTGGTCTTTATCATCTTTAATACCTTTTATTTGACAACCGATAGATGTTTCCCCTGAATAATTTTCACCTAAACTTCCCGGTTCCGGTAATAATGCTTTTAAGAATTCTATCGGAATAATTTCTCTTCCCTGAAACAAGATGGGTTTGATAGAAGTGATTCCAATATTCTGCATTACTTCCAAGTGAGTCAAATATGGCTTTCCGAATGTCATCCAGAAACGCGCACGTTTGATAGTAGGAAAATTTTTAACTAAAGATTCCAGTTCTTCATGATATAACAAATATGATTCTTTGGGTCCGATATTCGGATAATCAATCGGTTTATGAATCGACATCGGTTTAATGATTTTCCATTCGCCGTTTTCCCAGTATTTTCCGTCTTGTGTAATTTCGCGTATATTAATTTCAGGATTAAAATTTGTTGCGAACGCTTGTCCGTGATCGCCAGCATTGCAATCTACAATATCTAAATAATGAATTTCATCAAAATGATGTTTCGCAGCATGCGCTACATAAATTTGAGATTGTCCCGGATCAAAACCACAACCTAACAAGGCCATAATTCCTTTTGCTTTGAAACGTTCCTGGTAAGCCCACTGCCATGAATATTCAAACTTTGCTTCATCTTTCGGTTCGTAGTTTGCCGTATCTAAATAGTGAACACCTGTTTCCAGACAAGCATCCATAATCGTTAAATCTTGGTAAGGCAATGCGATATTCATCACCAAATCCGGTTTGAAAGAATTGATTAATGCAACGATTTCTGGAACATTATCTGCGTCTAAAGCAGCAGTTTGAATATTTACATTTTTTATATCTGCAGCAATCGCATCGCATTTAGATTTAGTACGGCTTGCCAGCATAATATCACTGAAAATTTCAGGTACTTGCGCGCATTTTCGTACCACTACATTGCCTACGCCGCCCGCGCCGATAATTAAAACTCTTTTTCCCATCTTTTTAATTGTTGAATTATAGAATTAATAAATAGTTGAATAAAGTACAAATGTACGAAAAGCGGAAAAGTTCCTGAGTTATTTTTTTATGAATGAATTAAGGAATTTATCAGAATAACATGGAAACTCCATTAACCATTTTATTTTCGTGTTCCAGCAGCCAGCGCTTACGCCACAGACCTCCTGCATAACCAACCATATCCTGATTGCTACCTATTACTCTGTGGCACGGAACAATTACGGCAAACGGATTTTTGCCATTGGCAGATCCTGCGGCACGAATCGCCTTTACATCTCCTAAATTTTTTGCCATCTGTAAATACGAAATGGTTTTGCCTAAAGGTATTTTTGTTAATTCAAACCAGACTTTATTTTGAAAATCTGTTCCGTCAAAATGTAATGGAACAGCAAACTCTTTTTTATTTCCTGAAAAATATTCAGTCAGTTGTTGTTTACATTTTATTATGATTTCATTTTCTTCAGCCTCTTCAACACTAACGTCATTTGCATTCGTGCTTTCGTTATCTATAAATAAAACAGATAAAATATTTTTCTCAGTAGCTTTTATTTCTATAATTCCAATTGGTGACGAGAGATAAGATGTGAAAATTTGACTCATGAGTTAACCTACGAGGTTGAATGGTTACTTCAGACTTTTGTAATAGGTAAAAATATCCTCAAGTGTTCTCTTTGGTTTGAAGCTGAATGTTTTTGAAAACAAGCTGCCGTCAATGATTACAGGATATTTGAAGTAGTTAATAAGATACGGCGGAAAAGATTTCCAGTTCAGAAATTTCGCTACAGCTTCTGTCAATGCCGGCGGAATAGACGGAATCTGGATAGGCTTGGAACCTGAGGCTTTTATGGCATCCTGAAAGCCAATATAATCATCCGGTGCAACATTATACACTCCGGGAATATTTTTTTCGAATGCTGTGCAAATTGCATCGCGCATATCATCAATATGAATGAATTGCATCAACGGAGAAAAGCCCCACAACACAGGAGAACGTTTTTCTGACAGTAACATGGAAAAAGTATTACGCACTCCGGGACCTGCAATATTGCAAGGACGCAGCACTGTAATATTTAATTCAGGATGTTTATATAAATAAATCGTAGATAAATTTTCTAATTCAACAGAATCCACTAGATCCATTGTCAGCTCAGATGCTTTTAATGGTGTTGTTTCATCCAGCAAAGATGGATTGTATGCTGATGCGCCATACACAAAATACGTTGACATCACAAGTGTTTTAGGGACATCGTATTTTCTTGCAAGATCAAATAGTTTCCTTGTTCCGATTACATTCGCATTATATCTTGTAAAACGATTTAATTCCTGTGCAGAAATTCTTCCTAAATGTATGATACCATCAAAGTGATGTTCACGAAAAATATCTTCAAATAAACGTTTATTAAAATCTACCTTATAACTTTCTACAGGAATGCCAAGATCGACTTTAGTACGAAAATCCACAGCAACAATCTTGTAATCTTTTTTTAATTTATCGATTACTTTCTTGGCTAACGCACCTGCAGCTCCTGTTACTAATATTTTTTTTCTTGGTTCCATAGTTTTTATTAATTAGAGAATTGTTGAGTTAGAGAATTAAAGAATATTATTACTACTTTTTCCTCTTTCCCTCTTTCAGTTCTTTTTGTGCTTTCTCATATTCTTCGCGTTTTGCCAGTCCTTCCTGTAATAAATCATTGATTGCTGCTTTTACATTATCTACCCGCTCATTAATATCAGACTCTTTGTACACATCGTTTTCAAAGTACATCGGCTTTCCAAAGCAGATAAAAACTTTTGATGGGAAAAGATACGGAATTACTAATGGCATCACAGGCATTCCAAATAATTTTGCCAATGGTTTCAAATCTGCATAAGAACGGATGGTTTCTTCCATACCAACAATACCTACAGGTATAATTGGTGTATTGTTGTTCATAGCCAGATGCATAAAACCTGTTCCAAATCTTTGCAACTGATATTTATGTTTATATAATTTATTAGACCCACGTGTTCCTTCAGGAAAAACAACAACCGCTTCTTCATTCTCCAGCATACGTTCGCAGTTGATGGGATCACCAATAACTGCACCGACAGAACTCAGCCAATTACCAATAAAAGGAACTGACGGCAAAAATCTTTCGACCATCGCTTTCGGCGCACGTGCACCATTCGGATTTGTCAATAAAGAATATCCGACCAACATACCGTCAAACGGTAACTGTCCGCTATGATTTGGAATAATAAGGCATCTGCCTTCTTTCGGAATATTCTCCAGTCCGAATGTTTCTACTTTGTAAAAATCTTCATACATATACTTTGTCAGGCGCATGTTGTTTTTCATATTTTTAATATTAAAACCCCACGCATCAAAGCCCTGAGAACCTACACGGTTCGGAAATACATTCACATATTCATCTACAGAATTATCGAAGATCTTAGATATAATATTTGGTTTTTTGTCTGCCATTGTTAAAATCGATACTATATTACTGAAAAAGCCTCAAATTATTAAATATTATGCATCAAATTTTTTATTTTACAGATAAATCTTACACAGAATAAACACGCAAATGACAAAGAAAATTTCCATCCATTTTAACCTGCTCTTCTCCTTAATCTTACTTATTTTTGTTACTGCAGGATGTCAGAAAGAAAACACTCCTCAGCAATCCTCTCCTGACATATTACATAAAAAATATAATGAGGTTTGTTTTCTGATGACGCATAATGCGATGAATAACACAGAAAGAGGATTTACAACGCCCAATCAAACACATTCAGTTACACATCAATTAAAGAACGGAGTGCGCGGATTAATGATTGATACGTATGATGGCAGCAATGGAATTGCATTGACCTATCATGCAGTACCTGCATTCGGACAGGAGAAACTGGTGGATGTTTTACAGGAAATAAAAACGTTTTTACTCGACAATAATAAAGAAGTAATTACTATAATCTTTGAAAACAACGGAAGTAATGTACAACTGGAAAAAGCTATAGACAGCATTGGTCTAAACAATATGACATTCATACACCAAAACGGAGATGAGTGGCCGATATTGCAAACTATGGTTGACAGCAGTCAGCGACTGGTATTATTTGTAGAAACCAATAATCTTCCGAGAGCAAATTATCTGATGCATGCATGGAGCACAATATTTGACACCAAATTTACTTACACAAATATAAATCAGTTTGATGCGGCGGTAAACCGTGGCGGAGGGGGAAGTAAAGAACTCTATTTAATAAATCACTGGCTGCAAAGAGAGATATTACCAAGTGTAACACTTCCGGATTCTACACTTGCACCTCAGGCTAATGTGCGTTCAGTGGTGAGCAAACGTGTACAAAATTGTGCTGCTGCCAATAGTCATTTAATTAATTTTTTAGGTGTTGATTTTTATCACATCGGTGATGCAAAAGTGGTAGTGGATTCTATCAATTATTCCAATTAAACTTGAAAAAATATTTTTTACTAATCATTTAAAATTATAAAAATGTCAATACAAGTAATAGGCGCCGGCATGGGCAGAACAGGAACATTATCCCTTAAACATGCATTGGAAGAATTAGGTTATCAAAAATGCCATCATATGATGGAGGTGATACAAAATCCATCACAATTACCTTTCTGGAAAGAAATGCATGAAAAAAGAAATACTGATTTTGAAGCGATGTTAAAAGGATATACTGCAATGGTTGATTTTCCGGGAGCTATGTATTATAAAGAATTCATGAAGCAATATCCCGAAGCTAAAATAGTTTTAACCGTACGTGATTCGGAAAAATGGTATAAAAGCTGTCGGGAAACTATTTATAAAGTTCCAAAAGGATTTGATATTTTTATGATGAAGTTAGTCGGAATTTTCAAACCACAAGTTAAACATATGTCTTCCTTCTTTGATTATGTAACTAAAGTTATCTGGGGTAATTTTTTTGAAGGTAAATTTGAAGACAAACCATATGCTATTAAAAGATTTAGCGACTGGACTGAAGAAGTGAAACGTGTAGTTCCTGCTGACAGATTACTGATATTTGAAGTGGCACAGGGATGGCAGCCATTATGCGAATTCTTAAATAAACCGATTCCATCTATTCCATTTCCGAAAGTGAATGACACCGCAGAATTTAATGCACGAAAGAAGAATATGACTAAGTAATACGAACAAGGAGCAAGGATATTAAAAGTATTAATTATTGGTAGCATCAAAAATCTTTTCATTTAAACAATTAATTTCTGAGATTCTGTTTTTAATAAAATAAGTTACCAGACAGAAACATGCAAAAATAAAAAAGATGAATACATTCACATGCATCCATCTTATTATTTATTATAAGAAATTAATCAAGCAATTTACAATCCATAAATTATTTTACCTTTCGCGCCGTCCATTACAGCTCCATTATCTGAAGGATATCCGATAGGAATTCCTTCCCCTGAATCTTCATACTGCGGATGTTCCGGCTGATTATCATTATCAGTAGCCCAACGGAATGCCTCCGTCAATGAAACCTGTCCATTGTTATCTGCATCAGCATTTACTGCAGCTCTGCTTTCCTGATGTGTTTTTATTAATGCAGAAGCCAGTAACATACAGAAATCATCAAACTTTGCGCCGCCATAAGATACTTCCACCTCATTGGCAGCCGTCATGATTATTCTGTTGGTGCCGCGTAGATCATAAATCATACCACCGCTGAAACATTGTTCCATTACGCAGATCATGCGGTTGAATGACAAACTATTTACTTTTGCTGCAATATCATCATCGTATGGTCTGCCCGCAGAACTGTAATAAAATGTGCATTCATCAATGTTATCCGAACCGAAATCTTCGTCGTTAGGCACAGGGCTTCCAACATCCGTAATCTGTCCGCCGTGATTTGTCATAAAGAAGAAGAACTGGTCATTGGAATCCATCATATCACCCAATGCACTAAATGCACTATTCAGCCCGGCGGGAGTAGCAGCATAACCTACCGGCATAGAGTTATTTAAGGCAACTCCATTTTTATAAACGACAATAATATTATCCGGGTCGTAGCCATAAATATATACCAGCATGTTGTAGTATAACGACATGTCATTCCAGTATCGGTCATACGCTTTATCCGGATTGATACCTCCACTGTACAGCAAAGCATATTTTGTAGATACAGTAGTATTAATGGTACATAAGGTTGGGTTGCGAGAACACCAATCTAATACTGTCCCGATTCCAGGGGAAGGTTCGATGATTACCGGGGTCACAACCACTTTTAATTCAAATTGAGAAAGATCATCACCTGTTAATCTACCGAAAGTTGTTCTGCCGGGTTCTGTAGTGGCACGTATCACGCCTCTTACTTTAACTTTTGCAAGATAATAGGTTGCCTGGCTCAAGCCACGGATATTTTCACTGCCTAATGAAATAGTTCGTTCCTCCGGTATCAACCCGTTTACATCAAAATCTCCTTTGTTGGCCATTAATACCCCTGTTCCATCATCATTCAATTTGATGAAGCCTACTACATCTACAGTGTCGCCGATATTGGAGCGCCAGTCGGATGACTTAACATCGCTGAAGTTTGGAGTAGTTGCGGTATTGTCGTTTTTCTTACAAGAGAAAATAAATACGGCAAAAAAACATAGTGTGAGTGTTCTAAGATTTTTCATACGTTTTAGTTTTTTGTTTACAGGAAATTATAATTAATTAATGAATAAGTCAAGAGTTAATAAAAAGATATGGTCAAACAAAAGACAAGGGATGGTTAAAAAAAAGGAAGCACGACGCTTCCTTAACTTTTTACCTTTAATTTATCTTACCACGAGATTAATCTACAAACAACTCACCTTTATCTGCTTTATCCTGCAATAATTTTGGAACAGAAAAGCGTTCACCGTATTTCGCTTCCAATTGTTTTGAACGTTCTATTAATTTCTTTAATCCATAACCATTGATGAACTGCAACGTTCCGCCATTAAATGGAGAGAAACCCCAGCCGAAGATTGAACCTATATTCGCATCTGCAACAGAACGCAACACGCCTTCTTCTACACAACGAACTGTATCCAATGCTTGTACAATCAGCATACGGTCTACCATTTCTTCTTGTGATATTGGTGTTTGCTGTGGAAATAAATTCGTCAACTCCGGCCATAAATATTTGGTGCCACCTTGCGGATATTCATAGAAACCTGCACCTGCTGCTTTGCCTGGTCTGTTGACTGCCAGCAATTTTTCGCATACTGCAAAGCCCGGATGCGTTGGAACCGTTTTACCTTCTGCTGCTAAATCTTTTTCTGTTTGTTTGCGGATATGATCCATCAGTTTCATACTCACTTCATCTGTTAAGGCAAGAGGACCGACAGGCATACCTGCTTTCATGCCTGCATTTTCAATGGATTTAGGATGCTGACCTTCGCCTAACATTGCGATGCCTTCCATTACGTATGTAGAGAAAACTCTTGATGTGTAAAAACCTCTTGAATCATTTACAACAATTGGTGTTTTCTTTATTTGTAATACATAATCAAATGCTTTCGCTAGAGTTGCATCGTCAGTTTCTGCGCCGCAGATAATTTCCACCAAGGGCATTTTATCTACCGGCGAAAAGAAATGCAAACCGATAAATTGTTTTGGTCGCGCTGATGATTGTGCTAATCCTGTAATTGGTAATGTAGAAGTGTTAGATGCGAATGTTCCATCTGATAACATAGCTGCTTCTGCTTCCTGCGTAACTTTTGCTTTTAATGTCCTGTCTTCAAATACTGCTTCGATAATTAAATCGCAACCATCAAATTCAGCCTTATCTGTTGGGTTGATTCTTGCCAACACTTCTTCTGCTTTTTCTTTCGTCATTTTTCCTTTGCTCACACTTTTCTTCAACAATGCTTCAGAATATGCTTTTCCTTTTTCTGCTGATTCTACAGTCACGTCTTTCAGCACAACTTCCATTCCTGAAAGTGCTGAAACATAAGCAATACCTGCTCCCATCATGCCTGCGCCTAATACGCCTACTTTTTTCGTCGTATATTTTTCAAAACCTTTTGGTCGCGAAGCACCCGCGTTTATTGCATTCAAGTTATACCAGAATGCAGTAATCATGTTTTTAGAAATTTGTCCTGCTGCTAATGAAGTAAAGTAGCGCGATTCAATTCTGCAAGCTGTATCAAAATCTACTACAGAGCCTTCTACTGCTGTGTTGATGATTGCTTCCACCGCAGGATAATTTCCGTGTGTCTTCTTTTTTGTCATTGCAGGAACTATTGGAATCATGCTTGCCACTTTTGGATTGCGTGCATCTCCTCCCGGAAATTTAAATGCTTTATCATCCCAGGGGTTGATTGCTTTCGGATTTGCTGTAATCCATGCTTTTGCTTTCGCCATCATGTCTTCCGGAGTTTCCGCAATTTCATTGATAATGCCGTTGCTCAATGCATCTTTTACTTTTAAGCGTTTACCTTCTGTCAACAATGGCAATGCAGGTTGCAGACCAATCATTCTTGTCAAACGGATGATGCCGCCACCGCCGGGTAATAAACCCAAACCTACTTCAGGCAAACCGAATTGTGCTTTTGGATTGTTTAATGCGATACGGTAATGACATGCTAATGCAATTTCCAAACCGCCGCCTAATGCTGTGCCGTTTAATGCTGCAACCACCGGTTTTCCTAATGTTTCCAAACGACGCAATTGTGCTTTCAAACCTTCGCACATTTCAAAAATTAATTTCGCATCTGTTTGTTTGTACAGATTATCTATATCTGCGCCTGCAAAGAAAGTTGATTTTGCTGAAGTTAAAACAACACCTGTGATGTCTGCTTTTTCTGCTGTTAAACGGTCTAAGGTTTCGAGCCAAAGCTTGCCGAATTCTTCATTGATGACGTTGGCGCTTCTGCCGGGCATATCCATTGTTATGGTTACGATGTTGTCGTTGTCTTTTTCGTATTTGAACATTTTTTTGTGTTTTATTTTGTGTTTATTATTTCTCTTATTTTGTCTTCTAATAATTTTTGGTCTGGTAAGTATAGTTGGTATTTTGAAACAAATATTTTATTTGAAAGACCGCCAGTTGCATATTTTACCAGCAAATCATGCTTATCGGCAGCTATGATTATTCCAATTGGTACGTTATCGCCTTCTGTATTTTCTTCGTGTTTGAAATAATTCAAATACAGATTCATTTGTCCAATATCTTCATGTTTTACTTTATTAATTTTAAGGTCAATTAATACAAAACATTTCAATATTCTATGATAGAAAACTAAGTCAATAAATAAATGCTGATTGTCTATTGTAATTTTATATTGTCGTGCAACAAAAGAAAAACCTTTACCTAATTCTAACAAAAAATGCTGTAAATTATCAATCAATTTTTTTTCTAAGCCACGTTCTTTTATAATAGTATCTTTAGAAACATTTAGAAATTCAAAGATATATGGATCTTTAATCGCATCTGATGTTTTGTTTATTTCCTGTCCTTTTTCCGCTAATTTTAAAACTCCTTTTTTATCATTACTTAATGCTAAGCGTTGAAATAATGCTGAATTTATTTGTCGTTTTAATTCTCTTACTGACCAATTTTCTTTTTGACATTGAATATGATAAAAACTTCGTGCTAAATCGTCTGAAACGCTTATTAATTCTGCATAATGACTCCAAGTTAATTTACCAGACGTCTGGCGAATTGATATTTTGGATGTAGATTTACCAGACGTCTGGTGAATTGAAGATTTTATTGTTGTGTGAAATTTTGGAAATTTGATATAAAACGAACGCATATACTGAAGATTGGAAATGCCAAATCCTTTTCCATTTTTCACTTTTAAATCTTTAGCTAATTTTGATAACAATTGGCTGCCATACACCGCTTTTTCTTTTCCATGTTGTTCAAATTCTACAATATACTTTCCGATTTCCCAATTAGCAATCAGCAACTGTTGATGAACAGCATCTATAGCATTGATTCTTGCTTTTTGCAAAGTAGAACCAATGTTTTGGAGTAAATCGTTATATTTATTGGTAGTTAATTTCATAAATGGATTAGATAATTACATTGGCGCTTCTGCCTTGCATGTCCATCGTTACTGTAACGATGTTGTTATTGTCTTTTTCGTATTTAAACATTTTATTTGTTTTTTATTTTATAATTATTCTGTATGAAAAGTTATTGGTAATGTGAAGTATACTTTTACCGGTTTGCCTTTTTGAGTTCCCGGAATCCATTTTGGCATTTGTAAAACTACACGCATAGCTTCTTCACCAAGTTCAGGGCTTCCTGTTCCATTTTTTAGTATCTCTTGGTCTATAACTGTTCCATCAACATCTATAATAAACTTTACAATCACCTTACCTTGCAATCCTTTTTCTCTTGCTTTGGAAGGATATTTAATATTAATTTGAAGAAAATGCATAAGTGCCTGAACACCTCCAGGGAAAGTGGGCATTACTTCTGCCCTTTCAAAAGAGTTATTATCTATAATAGGAGCACATTCTATTACATTACCAATACTATCGTAGCAAGTTGATGACGCTAATGTATCTCTTACATATATATCCATTCTGCCTAATTTCCCATTTTCAAAAAATGTAAAGCTTCGTCCATGTTTAAGATTATCTTTGAAAGTTGTTTTTGTTTCAATAAAATCTTTTTCTTTATTGTAAACAAGCCATGCACCTTCCATTTTATTATTTATGTAAGAACCTTTTATTTTCGTTTTTCCATTATAGAAATAACTTTCGTATTCACCATCTTTAATCTGAGGTAATAAAGAACTAAAATGTGATTTAGAATATTTATTGCTGTTAGTGTAATATACACTAACTTCTATTGGATTAACGCTCGTATTAATTGTTTTATAGTAAAGTGCTTTTTCTTTTGTAGTGGCTATCGTATCATTAGGATCATGCAAATAAATGGTATCCTGCGCATGAGCATGAGAAACCAAAACGAATAACAAAACGGAAAGTATTTTTTTCATTTTAAATACTTTCAAACTACACCAACTCCACAATTGTACTAACACCCATACCGCCGCCAACACATAATGTTGCTAAACCTGTAGATTTTCCTGTGCGTTCCAGTTCATCTACTAAAGTTCCAAGAATCATGGCACCAGTCGCGCCCAGCGGATGACCTAATGCAATTGCACCACCATTCACATTCAGTTTTTCATCCGGCACATTAATATCTCTTTGCAAACGCAACACTGCAGATGCAAATG
>JAYVPA010000206.1:0-3618 GCA_043757615.1 Sphingobacteriales bacterium
TGAAACTTACTTATGCATCTAAAAAAGAAAGTAAAAATGAGTTGCCGGGTGTTATTGTAGATAAATCAGTAAAAGAATTCATTAAAGCTGTAGCACAACATCGTTTTTGGGAAAGAGAAAATATGGGAAAAGTACCTGCATAAAGGTAGATTTATTATTCAACTATAAATAAAAATATGAGACCATTATGGACAGGATCAATCGGGTTTGGGCTGGTAAACATTCCGGTTAAATTGTATAGTGCTACGCAGGACAGTAATCTTGATCTGGATATGCTGGATAAAAAGGATTATGCGAATATTCAGTTCAAGCGTGTGAACGCAAATACAGGTAAAGAAGTAGCCTGGGAAAATATTGTAAGAGGCTTTAAAATAAACGATAAGTATATTGTACTGACAGATAAAGATTTTGAGAGTGCGAATGCGCAGAAAACAAAAACTATTCAAATCGAAGAGTTTGTAAAAGAAACAGAAATTGACAGCACTTATTATGAAATGCCTTATTATATAGAACCTGATAAATCAGGAGGCCGGTCGTATGTGTTATTTCAGGAAGCCTTAAAAAAATCAGGTAAAGTAGGCATTGCTACATTTGTATTGCGAAACAAAGAAGCATTGGCTGTACTTAAACCTGTAGGTAATATTATTGTACTAAACAGGATTCGTTTCCATCAGGAAATTAGAGATATTTCTGAATTGAAAATTCCAGCAAAATCAGTCATTAAGCCAAAAGAATTACAAATGGCTACTTCACTGATTGACCAACTTACTGAAAAATTTGATATATCGAAATACAAAGACACCTATGCTGATGATTTAATGAAAGTGATAAAAGCAAAATCAAAAGGAACAAAGATTACGGCACCAAAAATGAAAGTCGCTTATAAATCAAATGACCTGATGGATCAGTTAAAAGCAAGTTTAACTAAAAAGAAAAAGAAAGTATCATGAGTTTAGTTAAATATAAAGAAAAAAGAAATTTTAAAAATACGCCGGAACCCGGCGCAAAAAAAACAACTTCAGGAAAACAATTAGAGTTTGTAGTACAGCGCCATAAGGCCAGCCGTCTGCATTATGATTTTCGTTTAGAAATGGAAGGTGTTTTAAAAAGCTGGGCAGTGCCTAAAGGACCATCCATGAATCCTGCCGAAAGAAGACTTGCCATGATGGTTGAAGACCATCCGTATGCTTATCGGACTTTTAAAGGAATTATTCCTGATGGAAATTATGGTGCAGGTATTGTTGAAATCTGGGATCACGGAACATATATTCCTGTAGATGCAGAAAGCAATGAGATTGAGGAAAAGACTATTTTAAAAAATCTAAAAACCGGCAGCATTAAATTCTCTCTGAAAGGTAAAAAATTAAAAGGTGAATTCGCGTTGGTAAAAATGCACACGGAACAGGAGAATGCATGGCTGCTTAAAAATAGTTTATTTTATGCCAGAAGGGCCGTCTATAATAATTTTAAAGGAAGAAATTAGGCAATTTGCCGGACATAAGGTTATTGAAATCAACGGTAATGCAAAAATTGATAAAGATCGATTTATCAATCAGAAAATTATTGCATTCAAAACTTTTGGTAAACATACATTGATTTGTTTCAAAGATTGTACTATCCGTATTCATTTATTGATGTTTGGCACTTATTTAATTAATGAGAGAAAAACCACTCCATTAAAATTAGGCTTGCGATTTAATAAAGGCGAATTGAATTTCTATACTTGTGCCGTAAAAGTACTGGAAGGTGATATCAATGATCATTATGATTGGAGCAGTGATATAATGAATGATAAATGGAATGCAAAAAAAGCGCAAACAAAATTGGAAACAACACCAAAATTAATGATATGTGATGGATTGTTGGATCAAGATATTTTTGCAGGGTTAGGCAATATTATTAAGAATGAAATTCTATATCGAACAAAAATACATCCTGAAAGCATTGTTGGCAAATTACCGGATGCAAAAATAAAAAGCCTTATAAAAGAAGCAAAAAAATATAGTTTTGAATTTTTAGAATGGAAGAAAAAGAATACTTTGTCTGCGCATTGGCTGGCACATGAAAAGAAAATATGCAAACGTTGCAATTTACCTTTTGAAAAAAAATATACGGGTAAAAATAAACGCCGAAGTTATTTTTGTACGAATTGTCAACTGCTTTATAAATAATCACCATGCTTACAATAAGAACAGGTTGTTCGGGATTTTACAATAAACACTGGAAAGGCATTTTTTATCCGGAAAAATTAGCTTCAAAAAATTGGTTTGATTACTACTCTCAACAATTTAAAACACTCGAACTGAATAATACGTTTTACCAGTTTCCGACAGAACTAAAATTAAGAAACTGGTATGATAAATGTCCGAAGGATTTTCTTTTTTCAGTAAAAGCGCCACAAACAATCACACACTTCCATAGATTTAAGAATTGTGAATTGCAAATAAATGATTTCTATAGAATTTGTGAAAACGGATTGAAAGAAAAGCTGGGATGTTTGTTATTTCAGCTACCGCCAAGTATTCAATATACAGAAGAAAAATTGAAAGAGATTATTAAATTACTCCACAAAGATTTTAAAAACGTAATCGAATTCAGGCATCCGAGTTGGTGGAATACAGATGTGTATGATGCACTTGCAAAACATGAAATAACATTCTGTAGTGTTAGTCACCCAAAGTTGTCGGAAGATTTAATAGTAAATACTACAACAGCATATATTCGTTTGCACGGCACTCCTGATATGTTTTATTCAAATTATGAATCAATCATACTGAAAGACCTTCATGATAAAATTGAGACAAACCAACAACTCAAAGAAGTATATGTTTATTTTAATAATACTGCAGGCAATGCCGGTATCCTCAATGCCGTTGAGTTTCAGGCTATGAATAAATCACAGTTGTGGCAAGTGTAAAGTAAATATGAAACCCTTATCTTCATACAAAATTATTTTCATGTATATTCTCGTCATCAATAGTGGCAGCTCTTCTGTAAAAGCGGATGTTGTTGACATAATAACAAAAAAATCCATTTTAAAATTAGATGCCGAGCGTCTGCCATCTACACCGGTAATAAAACTAAACAATACAGAGATTACGTATGTACGAGAATTATCTATGGAAGCCATATTGCGTTTTTGTTTACAGGCAATAAAAAAAGAACTGGCAGATAAAACTATCAGCGGAATCGGGCATCGCGTTGTGCACGGTGGAGATTTATACAGTCAGCCTGTTTTGATAGATGATAAAGTTGAACAAACTATTCATGATTTAATTGACCTAGCACCACTACATAATCCTGCAAATCTAGCAGGAATAAAAATCACCAAACAGGTTTTTACGGGTATCCCGAACATTGCAGTTTTTGATACGGCGTTTCATCAGTCACTTCCTAATCGCGCCAAACAATATGCAATAGATAAGGAGCTTATCAAAAAGCATAATATTAAACGATATGGATTTCATGGAACGAGCCATAAATATATTTCTGAAAAAATCGGCGAATTTTTACAACAAGACATCCGGCACTTGCGTATTATTTCCTGTCATTTGGGAAACGGCGCAAGTGTGTGTGCGATCGAATATGGCAGAAGTATAGAAACATCAATGGGGATGA
>JAYVPA010000207.1:0-13560 GCA_043757615.1 Sphingobacteriales bacterium
GGTATGGAAGGTGGTTTATATGCAGTAGCAAATGTCTGGTGGAGCAGCGCCTGGTATTCAAAATATGATAAATCTAAATTTCATTTTTTTAATGACTGGGGTGAATGGAATCAGATGGATAAAGTTGCACATGCGTTCAATTGTTATTTCGAATCCAAGTGGACCTACGATTTATTTCATTGGGCCGGTGTGAAAGAAAAGAATGCCATCTGGATTGGAATGGTTGCCGGTATGGCCTGGCAATCTTCGATAGAAATAAATGATGGCTTTCAAAAGAAATGGGGGTTTTCCTGGGGTGATATGACGATGAATGCATCCGGCGCATTGTTATTCGGTATCCAGCAATACTTATGGCACGACCAAAGAATACAAATGAAGATTTCTGCATTTCCTGTTAATTACTCGAAATATAATGATCCCTTGATTAAAGAAAGAACTGACAAATTATACGGAACTTCCTTTACTGAAATTCTATTGAAAGATTATAATGCAGAAACATTCTGGTTAAGTGTAAGTCCGGGTTCATTCATTAAAAATCCGAAATCTAAATTTCCTAAATGCCTCGAAGTATCCATCGGATATGGTGCATCCGGAATGTTAGGCGGATATAAAAATGTATGGAGTAAAAAAGATTTAGCGGGTGATAATAATAACTCGACTGACCCTGCAGATATAGTGGACAGAACCGATATCCAGCGTTTGCATCGTTTTTATTTTTCATTTGATATCGACTGGACAAAACTACCTGTAAAGAAACATTGGGCAAAGGGATTGATGAAAGTATTAAATATTATAAAACTGCCGGCTCCTGCTTTAGAAATAAATGACAATCATCATGGCAGCAAAGTAGCATGGCACTGGATGAAATTTTAAATACTATTATGATAAAAGATGCACTACTCGAAATTTTTGAGAGAGACTTATTAAAACTAAAAGAAGAAATCAGTCTGTACAAAGACGAAATAAATCTCTGGAAAACAGAAAAAGATATCAGTAATTCCGGTGGAAACCTAGCCTTACATTTAATCGGAAACCTGAATCATTTTATCGGTGCAACACTAGGAAATACAGGCTACTTACGTAAACGGGATAAAGAATTCTCTGATAAAGATGTGCCGAGAGAAAGGATACTTAATGACATTGATGCTGTTATTTCTGTCGTAAATAGTGCTTTGAGAAATTTATCAGATACTGATTTTGAAAAAACTTTCCCTTTGGAAAAACACGGGCAGATTGTAAAAACAGATTTTATGTTATTGCACTTATTAGCGCATCTTGAATATCATCTCGGACAAATCAATTACCACAGAAGATTGCTGGATTAATTAATCATTCAACTTCAATTTCTCTACAATCTTTCTTCTCATATTCATTATCGGCAATTCAATTTTTACAAAAAAGTAATAAGACAAAAAGAATGTCGTGAACATCCATAAAACATAAGTAATCAAGACATTTTTAATCAATCCTGCATAAATCAAGACGAACAGTAATAACAAAAATGTTCCATGTAATAAAAATATACTATACGAAATAAGACTTGTAAATAAAATAGAATGATTAAAAAATGTGTTCTTGAATTTTATAGTTTTTAAATATGGCAGGCACAGCATAATAGAAATCGGACTTACAAAATAAAAGAACGTAAAATGATAGAAAGTTGCAAATTCTGTATCAATATATTTATTCGTCCAAGACCAGTAAAATAAGATACTGCCGATATAAATGATTATGCCCAGCGGCAGAAACCTGAATTTATTTTTTTCCCAGAAATCATTATAGAAATAGCAGATATACGCTGCCAATAATCCAATAGCTATAGTATCAATTCTTAGTATCACAATTTCCCTGAATTTTGTCCATTGGTCAAAAGTGTGATTTGGGAAAATATGATAGTAATAATATACTTTCAGAAAATTGCAGACGATTATATAAATCAAGAGAATAAATAAAAACGATTTCTTTTTATTGACTTTCAAAAACGAGGTGATAATATAAAACAACACAGGAAATGTAAAATAAAACCACTCTTCTATCGCGATGGTCCAGGTTTCCCTGAAAAACTTGGAACGGTTTTCATGCAAGCTCTGAACAAACAAATAATTTTTAAACGGTATATCTAATTTATGTGAGAAGACCGCAAATAAAAGCACCAGAAACGTAAGCATTATATAGTAACTCGGCAATGTGCGCACCCAGCGCATCACTAAAAACCGTGCAGTATATTTTGTTGTTATTGTTTCTAATTTATGTACTTCTTTTAAGTGCTGGTAACCGATTAAAAAACCACTGCATACAAAAAACATATCGACCGGATCAGGCAAGGGCAACATAAAATAATTAATGCCGAGATACTGACTGAAATGTTGTAAGAAGTGCATCTGCATGACTAGCAGCACAGAAAACGCACGGATAATATCAAAACCGAAATATCGTTTCTCAGGATTCGTATTTATTTTAAAAATGGACAACATTATTTCTTAAGCTCGTTTAGTTTCAGTTTCTCAATAATCCATCTTCGTTTGTTCATTACCGGTAATTCAATCTTATTAAAAAACCAGTTGGAAATAATAAATGTTATGAGCATCCAAAGAACATATATAAGCGCAGTGAGTGCATATAAATTGTACGAAATAATCATGTGCTTTTGCTTAATGATTCCATCGTAAATGGCATACATTATTATCATTACAAATGAAAGATGAAATAAGAATAAACTGTATGAAATAAGGCTGGTGTATAAAATCAGGTTACAAATAAAGTTATTTTTGAATTTAATACTTTTAAGATATGGCAAACATAAAACAATAGAAATCGGGCTTACTAAATAATAAAGTGTAAAATGATAAAACGTAGCAAATTCATTATCCTGTAAGTAATTCGTCCACGACCAGTAAAAGAAAATACTTGAAAAATAAATCACTAATCCAAAAGGCAAAAATCTGTACTTATTTCTTTCCCAGAAATCTTCGTAAAAATAGCAAACATACGCACCCAGCAAACCAATCGCAATTGTATCAATTCTCAATATAACCAACTCCCTGAAATTTATCCATTGTCCGAAATTGTGATTTGGATAAACATAGTAATAATAATATACTTTCAATAAATTACATACTATAATATAAAACAACAGAATGTACAGGTATGATTTTTTTTTGTTGATTTTCAGTATCGAAGAAATTATAAAAAACAATACTGGAAATGTAAAATAAAACCATTCTTCTATAGAAATCGTCCAGGTTTCTCTGAAAATCCTGGCGCGTTGTTCATATAAATTCTGGATGAACAAATAATTTCTAAACGGAAAATCCAGTTTATGTGTGAAAAGCGCACCGAGTAACACTAAAACAGTCAGCACAATATAATAACTCGGCAAGGTTCGCACCCAGCGCATCACCAAAAATCTTGCTGTATACTTCGGAGTGACTGTTTCTAATTTATATACATCTTTCAGATGCTGATAGCCGATTAAAAATCCGCTGCATACAAAAAACATATCTACAGGATCCGGAAATGGGAACATAAAAAAGTTAATCCCGATTCTCGGGCTAAATAGTTCCAAAAAATGCATATTCATCACTAACACTACAGAAAACGCACGTATAATATCAAAACCAAAGTATCTTTTTTCGGGATTTGTATTTATCTTAAAAACAGACAGCATTAACACTTATTTCTTTTAAAAATTATTGGCTAAAATACCACTTACCAGCCCATTTTAGGAATAAAATATTGTTTTTTTATCAGACAATAAAAAAAGGCTTCGATAAATCGAAGCCTCTTAAACATGTTATAATTTTTATTTTACGAAAAAGTGTACAATGTAATAAGTCAATGCTGCTAATAATGCACTGATTGGAATAGTAAGTATCCATGCCCATAACAAATTAATAGTCACACCCCATCGTACTGCACTCAAGCGTTTTGTAGCACCAACACCAATAATAGCGCCTGTAATTGTGTGTGTAGTCGAAACCGGAATACCCATTTGTTCTGTTAAGAATAATGTAGTAGCACCTGCTGTTTCCGCGCAAACTCCTTCCAATGGTGTTACCTTGGTAATTTTTGTTCCCATTGTTTTTACAATTTTCCAACCACCACTCAATGTCCCTAAACTAATTGCTAAATAACAGGATAATGGTACCCAATCCGGCATCGCTTTTATGTCTACTATATTCCCGTTTGCAATTAATGCTGCTGCAATAATACCCATTACTTTCTGCGCATCATTACCACCATGTCCTATACTAAATGCTGCGGAAGAAAGTAATTGTAATTTTTTGAAATTATTGGCTGTGCGCTGTGCGCTTGGTTCCTTAATTTGTTCTGTATAAATAAAAGATAAAATAATTAACAATAGCATGGCGATTAAACCGTAACGAATAATTCTGTTATTGCCTTTATCCATTTCTTTTGACAAATCTTTTTTGATATCTACCTTTACTGTTTTAGTAAACTCATCAATTTTATTAGGCTGCACCAAACCCGTTGCTACCATTGCCTCAGCCATCTTGTCTTGTCCCAAATCATGATGTTTTTTTGCAATCGGTTTTAAAGAATCAATTGCTACTTTAGCAAAATTGTATGCTTGCTTTTTAGTGGTATCTTTTTCTGCAATTATCTTCAATCTCTCTACTTCAAAAAATAATTTTAATTTATCTTCAATTCTTGAAGCTGTAACCATTTTTAAGTCTACTTTTTCTGCTATCTCATCAGCAACTATATTTCCCCCTTTAGTTTCATATTCTTTAATGTAAGGAAAACTCAAGGCTGCATTGGCTTTTGCTTTTTCCAGTTTCTCTTCATTTTTTTTCTTATCATCTGCTTTTTTAGGATCTTTAATATCTTTCTCATATTTGTCGACTCTGAAAAATTTGGTAATATTTTCATCTATTTTTTGTTCCTGAAAATGGATAAATGTAAACCAGATAGCAAAACAAGTGGCAAGCAGGATACCTGTCTTTATCCATGTATTTTTGTTCATCATTACTAACGTATAGAACATGGATATCACCATTCCTATCAATGGTGCTAGAAAAATAAAGGCGACGGTCTTTAATACTTTCGTACTGTCGATGATTTCACTGATTGGCATATAACCGCCATGTTGCATAAATGCATGTGTAACAGCTGCGCCTGCAAAACCTCCAATTAACGTATGGGAAGACGATGACGGAATACCATACCACCACGTTAATAAATTCCAGATAATGGCAGCAATTAACCCTGCAAAAATAACAGGCAGTGTGATGAATTCCTTGTTTACTGTTTTACCTATAGTGTTTGCTACCGCATGGTCCTGAAATATAAAGAAGGCGATTAAATTGAAAAATGCCGCCCATATAACTGCCTGGAAAGGTGTTAAGACTTTCGTAGAAACAATGGTTGCAATTGAATTCGCTGCATCATGAAAACCATTGATATAATCAAAGATTAAGGCGAGTATGATAATGACAATTATAAATTCCATAAATTAATGTTGAGTGGTGAATGTTGAGTGTTGAATTAGCACTAAAATCTTTTTACTTATTACTTACTCCTTATTTTTTCTTATGAATATTTAATGACGATAGACTCAATAACGTTTGATGCGTCCTGGCATTTATCAGATACTAATTCCAGCTCTTCATATAAATCTTTCATAACGATAATCTTTACAGGATTGTCTTTATTATTACGGATTAAATCGCCCATAGCTTCATTAAACAATAAATCTACTTTTGATTCATAACCATGTATTTTTAAACACGCAGCATTTACCTTATCTAAATTTTTCATGTTACGCAATTCATAAATCGCCGTTCTTAACGCTTTTACAGATTCATCATTTAGTTCAGCCATTTTCAACACAAATTCATTATATTCAGAGAACTCATAGTTTTTCATCTTATTACCTACTTCATCAATATAATCTACTACATCGTCCATGGCAGATGCCAGTTGATGAATGTCTTCTCTATCGAATGGAGTGATAAAATTTTTGCTTAATTCGACATATAAATTATGTGTTACATCGTCTGCCTGATGCTCGAGGTGTCCGGTTTGTGCTAAAATTTCAAAACGTTTTTCATTGGTATGTTTCATAGCTTCTAAAAAAACTTCACTGATTTTCACTGAAATTTCAGCAGTTTGCTCAAATAAATTCTGAAAGATTTTGTCTTTTGGCTGAAAGAATTTTAAAATTGATAATGACATAATTTTAATTTTTAGTTTGTTAATATTTTTATTTAGAAGGCAAACTGCATCTGGAAATTCCATAATCCGCTTAGCTTGTCTGTTGTTTTATTTTGTACAATGACATAATTCGTTTGAAGCTTAAATGCATTTTTAAAAACATAATAAGCAAATCCGAAATCATAATCATTAATGGTTGGAAGATTACCTGTCTTGCCTGCAAAAGAACGATTAAACCTGAAGCCTAATTCTACTTTCTTTTTAAACAGGTAAGAAGCCGTAGCATAAAATGATTGTCCGGCTATATAAAATTTATTATTATCTGCTCTTCTATAGGCATAACCTCCGGCTGTTGTAAATCCTTTAAATTTCATTATGGCATCTGCATATATGGTATGCAAATTTGCTCTTGAAGAATCGGGTACTACATTGCCGCCGTTTTGCGCTTTTTGTAAGGCAGGTTTATTATTAAAATCATACGCAACTCCAAATGCTATTTTAGGTTTTGGCTCTCTTACAAAATCCTGAAACGTATAATCACCTTTATCCGTAAATTCCCCTGTAGGCAAAAAATCAAATCGTGCCGTATAGTCAAAATGCTGCACTTCAGTATTCGTGTAATTCTTTCCTTCACCGGATGCAATACTCAATATTGGTTTAAAAATAAACTTCTTGCCAAAATTTCCGAAAAATTGAAACCCAAAATCCCTTTCCAGTTTAAACAAAGCACTTGTTGAAGAACGGTCAATAAAGAATTGTCTTTCATCAGAACTAAGTTCTTCCCTGTCGCCTGGTAATTTTCCCTGTCCGAATTGTACAGCAAATTGTTTAACCGGTTTATAACGAACATTCCCATCTAAAAAAACATTCCCCGCTTTTACATCCGCCGGAGATAAACTCAATTGAATATAATAATCGAGCTTTTGATTTAAAAAATATCCTCTGAATTTTAAACGTATTCTTTTTGCCTGCAACACAGTAGTTGGCTTGACATCTTTGTCAAATACTTTGTTTACATCTATTCTGCCCTGCATCATGATTCCAAAATTTAATGACATAGAAGAATCCGCATCGGATATCGTTAATCCGTTTCCAAATTTTAACGATACATTTGCATTACCTGCTTTTGATGTATCAACTCCGTATAGTATCAAAATAATCAGCAATAATTTTTTGCTTTGTGAAGAAATTTTTTTCATCTGTATGTGTGTGTTGGTGTGTGTGACTGTGCTGATAATTTTTTCGGGAAATAAAAAACGACGAACCAGAAGTCGTCGTTGTAATATTCTTTATGTGTGGTAAAGAATTATTCTTTTTATTCAAAGTATATTGATTCCCAAAAATCATCATTGCAAAGTTCTGCAATTACAATCATAATATTTACAGTTTTGCTTATCTGAACTTTTAAACAATTTAAAATGAACATAATTTTAAATTGTTAACTTGATAAAAATCAGACAGATACAATCTCATCTTTGTACAAATCAACTTTAATATTCATGTATCAGATAAAACGTTCACAATATATTCACAGAAAGTATTCGTAAAAACCTGAATGTCTCGTCGGTTAAAAGTCTGTTATCGAAATAAACTTTTACAATAAATTAAACAGTTTTGCGCTACCTGATACAAAATTACAAGGCTTTATTATTTTTCAGATGTTGAATCATCTTTATTTTTTGTCTTTGTCTTCTTTTTTACCGGTGATATTTTTTCATTTAAAAACTCGTTTAATTTTTCAATTGGCATTGTTGATTTTATTTCACCAAACTGGTTAACGGAAATACTGAATCCTTCCAGATCTTTATGCAATTTTGGTTTCGTTGTGTTCTTTTTCTTATTCATAAAAAATAATTGCTAAAGTTAGTAAAAAATCTTTCCTTAAGATTTAATTTGTTTATTTTACATTGTAAAAACAATCTCATGAAAACTTCCCAAATATTAACCGCATTGTTTTTTACCTCGGTTTTTTTATTAAGTTGTAATAAAGGTGATCCCATTTTAAATGATGGCACTGCTACTGTAATGATAATTAACGCATCACCGGATGCTCCTGCAGTTGATGTGTATTCAGATGTGAACAAAATCAACAGCACCCCAATTTCTTATTCAACTCCTACCGATTATCTATCTATAGCTAGCGGTTCCAACACATTTACAGTAAAACAAGCAGGAACAGTTAATGTTTTATTTACAACAGCCGCCATCTCCTCTACTAAAAACAGTTCTTACTCTTTTTTTATAGTTGACTCTGCTGCAAAATCTTCACTTCTTCGTTTAACAGATAATTTCTCAACGCCTGCAACAGGAAAAACAAATTTCCGTCTTTTGCATTTATCACCAAATACGGGAAATGTTGATTTCATTTTACGGAGCGGCACTGATTCCATTGCGATTGTAAATAAATCTTTTAAAGAAGTTTCTGATTTATATGCTGTAGATGGAAAAACGTATACTGTAAAAGTAAAACTTACAGGTACTCAAACTGTAATTGCAGAAGCAACCGGTGTTATATTAAACAGCGGTAAAGTATATACTTTATTTTTAAAAGGATTTTTTGGTGGCACAGGCTCTGCAGCCTTAGGTGTGCAATCCATACAAAATAACTAAATATCTTTCAGCTTAGCCGCTCAAAATTCTCATCTTTGATTTTGAAAATTAATTTTAATACATTTATGTATGCAAACTATTTTGTCATCAGATGATTATATCAATGGAATACTGAGTAAGGACAGAATCATCCTGAGCAAAGCAATTACCTTAATTGAAAGCACAAAAAAAGAAGATGAAGCAACAGCAGCTGAAGTTTTACAAGCTTGTTTAAAAACAAAAAAAGAAAGCAAACGCATTGCTGTCAGCGGTGCTCCAGGTGTTGGGAAAAGTACTTTCATCAATGCATTTGGTAAATCATTAACAGATGATAATAAATCTCTCGCTGTGCTGGCAATCGATCCTTCCAGCACGATAAGCAAAGGCAGTATTCTGGGTGATAAAACACGCATGGATGATTTGGTGAATAATGAAAACTGTTTCATAAGACCCACTGCAAGCAATAGTAATCTGGGCGGCGTTGCACGCAATACACGTGAAACTATTTTACTTTGCGAAGCATTTGGCTTCGATTATATTCTTGTAGAAACGGTGGGCGTCGGGCAATCAGAAACGCTGGTAAAAAATATGACGGATTTGTTTGTGTTATTACTGCTTCCAAATTCGGGCGATGAATTGCAAGGCATAAAGCGCGGCATCATGGAAATGGCAGATATTGTCTTAATCAATAAATCTGATGCTGACAATAAAATACAGGCGAATATTGCTGCAACACAGGTAAAACATGCACTGCATTTATTTGTGGCAAATGAAAAAGAATGGACAACGCATGTATTGAATATTTCTTCTGCAGAGAAAACAGGATTAGCCGAATTAAAGAATTCTATTGATGGTTATTTCTTGAAGATGAAAACTACAGGCTTTTTAAAAAGCAACAGAAATCAGCAGGATTTATTCTGGTTTGAAGAAACTATCATACAGGAATTATCAAACTCATTTTCTCAGAATGCATCTATACAATCTGTAAAAACATCATTGAAAGAAAAAATAAAAAACAATGAAATAACCGCTGTAAATGCAGCTAAATTTTTAGTACGGAAATTTTTAGAAGAAGAAAAATCTATTTAACCTGGTCAACACCGTCCACAAAAAATTTGGTGTCGCCCTGCCATGGCAGATTTCTTATTTTCTCTTTGTAGTGTAATCGCAGCATCTGTCCTTCCTTACTTTTCAGTAAATTACCAATAGAATCATCTTTCACAGAAAACTTCCAGATATTATTTGCAATAGTATTTCCCGGTAAGGGATTGATACCGCCTAAGTTTAAATCACCTTCATATGTTTTAAAAACATAACCTTTTTCAGAAAACTTCATCAGCATACCGGCGCGACTTCCTTCACTGTAGGTATAATTGAAATATAAATAAGTGCCAAGAAGAGCGACAACAAAAAAGAAGAAAAAGAATAACAACACCTTTCTGAAAAATCTTTTAACAGGATGTACTGTATTTTTTGAAGGTATGTTTTGCGGAGCCGGTGGTGTTTGTTCTGCCATTTCAATAATTTTTACTAATTTAAACATAAATTTTGAATATATCTTTACCGCAGATGGATGCAGAAAACACAAAAGCATTTAGAAACGAATACCGAAAAGAGGAAATAGGTGAAAACTATTCCGGAAAATTACATTTCTGGTTTACTACCATCTGGTGTTTAGGTTTAATCATCACCTGTATTATCTTAATTCAGCAACCTACCTGGAAAGAACTATCGATTATTCCAATCGGATTTTTATACATCAATTTTACAGAATACTTTGCGCATAAAGGTCCAATGCATCACCGGAATAAAAAACTGGATAAAGTCTTTATACGTCACAGCCTTCAACACCATCGTTTTTTCACATACGATTATTTTAGTTTTGATTCCTCAAAAGATATAAAAGCAGTATTGTTTCCGCCAATCTTATTACTATTTTTCTTTTTTGCATTTACGCTGCCGGTAGGCTTATTATTCTATTTTTTATGGTCAGCAAATGCTGCTTTATTGTTTGTTGCAACGCTATTCTCCTATTATTTAAATTATGAATGGCTGCATTTTGCCTATCATTTACCTGAATCGCATTTTGTGTCCGGATTGCCGTTTATCAGCACATTAAGGAAGCTGCATCATACGCACCATAATACTCAATTGATGACAAAATATAATTTCAATATCACCTATCCTATTTTTGATATTCTTTTTGGCACGTATTATAAAGAAAAATAGGTTAAAATATCCTGTTTTTTCGATAAACCTAATTATATTTACGATGTTAGATATACTATCATCACCTGCAATGAAACTAATTAAAAAGATATTCCTCAGCTGTTGCTTTTTGTTCCTCACAATTTCAAGTTTTGCCACACATAACCGTGCAGGTGAAATTACCTATACACACGTTTCAGGATTTACATATAAATTCACCATTACGACTTATACAAAAGTAAGCGGTGTGAGTGCGGATGCAGATCGTACTCGTTTAGGAATTGCCTGGGGGGATGGCACATTTGACTCCTTAGACAGGATTTCAGAGATATTTTTAGATAGCGATATAAAGCAAAACAAGTATATAGGCATTCATACGTATTCAGGTCCGTTTACGTATGTAGTTGGCGTTTCCGATCCAAACAGAATTGATAATATCATCAATATCAATAATTCGGTCAATACATTATTTTATTTAGAAGATACCGTAAAGATTTTAGACCCGAGTATAATAGGATTTAATAATTCACCGCAATTATTAAATCCGCCGATTGCCTATGGAAATGTAGGCCAAACGTTCGTCCATAATCCGAATGCTTTTGACCCTGATGGCGACAGCTTATCTTATAGTATCTCATCGCCTTTGCAGGCAAGCGGAATTCCTGTTAGCGGTTATTCTCCGCCTGATTTAATTGCGCCCGGACCGAATAATCAAATTTCAATTAATCAGCTTACAGGAGAATTTGTATGGACTTCTCCTCAGCTTGCCGGAATTTATAACATCGTAATTTTAATAAAAGAATACAGAAACGGAATTTTGATTGGAACAGTCATTCGTGATTTACAAATTATTGTAGATGCAACGAATAATCTTCCGCCCAGATTAAATGTTCCTTTGCAAATCTGTAAAGTAGTTGGTGATACTATTTTATTTACAGCATCCGCATCGGATCCGAATGCCGGTGATAAAGTAACCTTAAGTGCAAACGGTGCACCGTTTATTGTTACGAGTAATCCTGCAACTTTTGTTGCCGGCGCACCTGCAAATCCTGTATCAGGAGTTTTTAAATGGACAACAACTTGTGATCATCTGATAAAAAATGATTATTTAGTTGTGTTTAATGCGGTGGATAATTTCCAGTCACCTCCGTTAACAGATTCTAAAACATTAACTATAAAATTACTTGCACCTCCGCCAAAGAATTTTACGGCAACTTTCAATGCTATAAATAAAACAGTTACATTAAGATGGGATAGTTTATATGTGTGTGCTGGAAATGTAAAATTCAGAGGTTTTTCTGTGTGGCGTAAAAAAGGGTGTAACAATCCATTAGATACCTGTAATTCAGACCTTGCAAGTTTAGGTTATGAAAAAATCGGAACAACCAATAATTATTCTTTCGTTGACAATACCATTAAATCGGGTAATCAATACAGCTACAGAGTTGTTGCAGATTTTGGTGACAAGACAAATGCGGGTCTTATATTAAACAGATTTTCAGGATTGCCTTCTACAGAAGCGTGTGTGATTATACCTGCAGATATTCCGGTTATTTATAATGTTGATGTGAGGACAACTGATGAAACTACAGGACAAATTTATGTAGAATGGTCAAGACCATTTGCTGCAAAATTAGATACTGTTGCCAATCCAAGCCCTTATGTAATAAAATTATACAGAGCAACAGGGTTAAATGGCACAAATTATACACTGGTAAAAACAGTGATCGCTTCCACTTTCTCTGCGATTACAGATACCACTTTTTTAGACAACGGATTAAATACTGTTGTAAATGCTTATAATTACAGAATAGTTTTTTATGCAAGAACCAACGATAGTTTGGGAACGAGTGAATTAGCTTCTTCCGTATTTTTGACAGTTGCACCTGCTTTTGAAACTTTAAATCTTTCATGGGATTTTAATGTTCCGTGGATAAATAGTTCTTTTGTTATTTTCAGAAAACTGCCAGGCGGCACTGCATTTGATTCTTTGACAACAGTAACTACTAAATCATATCAGGATATCAATCTGGAAAATGATAGTTTGTATTGCTATAAAATAAAAGCAACCGGCAGTTATTCCATTCCGGGATTCAAAACTCCATTGATTAATTTCTCTCAAGAAGTATGTGCGCGTCCAAGTGATACAACTCTGCCATGCACGCCTGTGTTAACTGTAAATAATTTCTGTACAGACAGCAGGTTAGACACATCGGAATATAAAAATTATTTAAGCTGGACATATACTCAGACAAGGAATTGTATTGTAGATGATATTACTAAAGTGAGAATCTTTTATGCAAAGACTTCTGCAGATTCTTTAAAACAGATTGACAGTATTGTCGGCAGTACATTCAATAATTATACGCACATTTTAATTGTCAGAAGTTTGGCTGCATGCTATGCTGTCCAGGCTGTTCGCAAAAACGGAAACGGAAGTATTTTATCTGATAAGATTTGCGTGGATAATTGCCCTTTGTATAATTTACCAAATACATTTACACCAAACGGAGATGGTCAGAATGATTTATATACACCAATTTATCCATATCGTTTTGTAGAAAAAATTGACATGAAGATTTACAA
>JAYVPA010000208.1:0-13498 GCA_043757615.1 Sphingobacteriales bacterium
AAAACCACAATTAAATACGGTTCATCTTATCAATATCTTGATAGTGCAAAGATTCGTAATATGACAGGGTTTGCGGTACGTGTTTCCATTCGTTCAGGTGGCAAGGTAATTGGGACTAGTCCGATAGAACGATTTGAGATACACCCTTGGGCAAGAAGACCCCCATATGATTTTTATTTTTCCGCTGGTAACAGCTCTACAATTGGGTGGGAAATTACAGACCATAGCGGCGATGATCCTGTCAGATATTGGAAGGTAATGGAAGTTTCTCCTTGTGAAATTATTTACGATCCTTATGGACTTCCATATTATGATGAATATGGTAATTACCATGCCGGTGGCGGAGGTCAGAGGCCATTGAATTGGTGTTATTCAACACCTAATTTACGTAATGCCTTCTTAAGTGATCCTACACTTATTGCATCCACTGGCACATGCACCAGTGGTTACTTTAATACTTTCATTCAGTATGATATTGCCAAGACATACCTTATTGGTTTGTCAAGTACTAGCTCTCAAGGCCCATATTATTGGACAACTTATGTAGCGCCTCATCAATAAACAAAGGACAATATTTTCACTTTTGATTTTAAACTTAATTGCTCTCATGCGATGGCACAAAACTTTTTTACCGGGAAATATTCTATTTATTTTAAGTTCAAACTTATGTAAATAGTGCACCACACTGATTGATACAAGTGTTGTAAAGAAAAATAAATGACTGTCTTTTTTTAATATTCTTCTTTTACAAAACACAGATACATCGATAAAAATAATGTCTTAAAAAGACTATTTTTTAGGTAAGAGGTATCCGTATAGAAACACTATGTTTCTTTATTTATAACCTTTTCAACTTAAATGGTATGAAACCATCACTCCTCTTCCTTCTGCTTCTTTTAGCCGGCTGCAACCATAGTAAACCTACTGAATCTATTGCCTCTGCCCTTGCTGTTACAACTAACCAGCCTGCTAATTCTGCCGCACAGGGCAGCGATTACTTATTGCGGTTTTACGATGACCCTACAGATAAATACGGCTATAAAAATGCGAACGGAGAAGTGGTAATTGCTGTCGGAAATTACGGCATGTGTTTTACCGATACATTTAAAACGTATGCTCTTGTTGGAAAATCGGATGCGGGTATTGTTGGTATTGACCGACAGGAAAATATAATGTATAACGTCTTTATTTTCGATAACGGACCCGATGAAGCATCGGATGGATTATTCCGTATTATAATGAATAGTAAAATGGGTTATGCTGATGCCGCTACGGGAAAGATCGTGATACAACCGCAGTTTGATTGTGCTTGGCCATTTGAGGATGGCATTGCTACGGTGAGTTATAAATGCACAACAAAAATCGAAGGTGAACACAGTACGTGGGAAAGTGATAACTGGATTTATATTAACACGAAAGGTAAAAAAGTGGAGAAACCAAAGTAAAAAAAGTATAGCCCAAATAGTTATGATCAAAAAAATTATTGAATAGAATATAAATAAAAAATGAGCGAATTTATATTACAAGACATTGAAACACCTATGATCATATTATTTATGATTATGAGTAGTGTAATCGCCGTTTTTCACAAGGTTATTTTTGAGAAATTGTTTGATTTGCACCTGAATAAATGGTTGTTCTTTGTAGTAGATCCTGCGCTTATTGGAATTGTAACCTGGATAGATAAACGATTTAGCATTTTAACTTTCTTGCTTCTCTTTTTCTCAGTTTTTATTCTTGGATTTATTGGAATGATTTATTCTGCCGTAAAAACATCTAAAAAGGGATTGGCTAAAATTGATGAGTATAATAAAAACCACCACTTAAAACCGATAACGTGGTGGCAAAAAATTCTGATAATTTTAGGAGGAATTTTATTAATTATTTCTTTTACGCTTTTCGGACACATTGCAATCCCATTACTGTTCTTACTCATTCCTTATATTCGTTGGGTTATACCGAATAATGAAACCAGGTTTTTTAGATTGCAGAATTCTTTACCTACTTCTAAAATTCGTTCGCTGGCAATGGGATTAGCCGAAATAGAAGGAAAATTAGAGATGATAAACCCCATTCAATCTCCTATTGGAAAAAAAGAATGTATTGGCTTTCAACATAAAATTGCGAATATCAACTTGGATGATGATGGAAAAGAAAGATTCAGTACCATCTTTACGGAAATTGTTTGTAATCCATTTTATATAGTGGATGATACGGGGAAAATTGAAGTAAATCCTGAAAAATTGGAATTTGTTTGGGTAAAAGAAGACGGTCAATATCGTCTGGATGGTAAACTCCACACAGAATACTTATTGAACCCCAACGACAAGATGTTAATCATTGGCGAGGCTGGTTTAAAAGAAAACAATCAACCTGTTTTTAAGTATGAAAATATCAAAAGAGTATTTGCCATTTCGCCATCCGTAAGTATATCGAATTACAATACGTACAAGCCTTTGATGAATTCGTTTATTGGGTTTAGCTGGGTGTTTGCTTTCATAGCATCAATTATTTTAATTACACCCATGAAAATAACAAACAACAAAATAATCCTCGAAAAACCAAAATTTGAAAGTGGATTTTTAAGGACAGATAAAGATGCTGAAAATAATATCTCTTCTGATAGCACTAAAAATATCGAAACCCAATAATTTAATTAACCAATTTAAAACTAAACAAATGAGTACAATTATTTCTCTTTCTATTCTCGGACTACTTGCTTTCGGATTAATCAGCGTTGTAATTTCTGCCTATAACAGGCTCGTCATGATAAAAAATAACGTTGATAAAGCGTTTGCAAACATTGATGTTTTGCTCAAACAAAGGGCAGATGAAATTCCGAATCTGATAAAAGTTGTAAAGGAATCAATGAACTACGAAGAATCGGTTTTGATGAAATTAACCGCATTGCGAACCAGTTATTTAAATTCAACAAATAATGAAGAAAAAATCGAAGCAACCAATGAAATAAACAAACTCGTGAAATCGATTTTTGCTGTTTCAGAGAATTATCCGGACTTAAAAGCAAATAATAATTTTGTATTGTTACAACAAAGAGTTTCCGGAATTGAAGATGCGATCGCTGACCGAAGAGAATTCTACAACGAAAGTGTGAATATGTACAATATTGGCATTCAGGAATTCCCTGATTTGATGCTGGCTAAAATTCTTATTTACAAAGAGAAAGCATTACTAAAAGTAACTGAAGAAGAAAAAAAATATGATGGAATTCAACTCTAGTATGCTAAACATAATTCAGAAAATTAATGACGATCCGGCAATTATGATTATTTGGTCATCATTTGGTGTAATTTCATGTTTCATCTTATTGTGTGTTATACTGAAAATCATTCAAAAACTTGGTTTAGGTAATTATCATGGAGATACATTCAATATTTTATGCGCTGTGTTGCTGTTTTCATGTGTACTTGGTTCTCTAACTCAGATAATTCTGTTCAATTTTGATGTTTCAGGTTTGCGAATGTTTTTTATATGGATGGTAATGTTTATGACCTATCTCGTTTTCGGATTTTTATACAAAAAAATGATTATAAAGTGGATGTCTTATGAATTTCCTTCAAAATGAGTTCAACATCAATTATGTCAAAAATCGCTCAGATCGAAAAGTATATAAAAGAAGGTAACCTTTGGAATGGTCAAATCTTAAAAATCGGTAAAAAATACATGGTCGTTAAAAAGGTTTTTCATTTTGAAATAGGCACAACCTTTATTTTTTATGGTTTTGGTTGTTCCAGATTTGATTCTGAAACGGTAATTTGTATTCACCTTGATGGAGATGCAGAGCCAACGGATTTTTTCTTCTCTGCTAATTTAGGAATTAACCCTGGCGCTGAATTTGAAGCATGCGTTCAAAGTGTAGATGTGAGCAATATAGATGCTGATGAACTGGTTTATTACAAACAAATCAAGGCAATCTATGTGAATAAAAGGATTTCCGATGAAGATTCCGATAGCATTATAAACTCCATCAAGAAAAATATTGCAGACAATTCCAAAGATATTCGTATGGTGATTCTTGAAGCGCAGCTAAAATCCTTTATAGATTAAAACAAAATGAAACCAACTGCTATTTTTTATATTGCTTATTAAAGTGATTTCTAATCTATGCAAAATGAATGAAATACTCTATTTGATATAAATTACTTGTCGTATTATGCGTAAACTTCCATTATTAGTAACAATTTTTTTATTTGCCAATCTGACCTATGGACAAACTGCAAAGAATTATTTTATCTTATTTATTGATTCTTCTTCCGGAGGAGAATTATATGGGTATAAAACAATTCATGGGGAAATAAAAATACCGGCAAGATATGGATATTCTTACACTGACACCTTCTCCACTATGGCGATTGTCTATAAGCGATATGTAACTATTGACATTAATGGGCAGTATGGCGAATGGATCGGCATTGATACGAATGAAAATATAATTTTAAGTCCTTATATTTTTGACAATGGTCCGGACTATGTCGAAGACGGTTTATTCAGATTTATAGAAAATGGAAAAATAGGATTTGCTAACCTCAAGGGAGAAAAAATAATACCTGCCTCTTTTGATTTTGCAAATCCCTTTAGTGAGGGTTTAACTGCGTATGCAATCGGTGGCAAAAGACATTATAGAAAAAATGATGAAACCGGTGAGAATTGGTATTGGGTAGGTGCGTATGAAAAGGGGTTGGTAAATAAATCAGGGCAACGATTTAAAAAAGTTTCTGAATTAAAAGGAAAATTCAGAGAAGCCTGGACACAAAAAGGTATACATGTGTTGTTAGACGCGCACGGCAAAATAATTAAAACACTTGCATCTCAACAAAAATATTCCAAGTGAATTTGTAATGTAAATGGTCTCTATAAAAAGCAAAAATATTTTTACACTCCAGTTGCTTACAAAATTAATAAGTGCCCACGACTGGATTCGAACCAGCACACCGTTTCCGGCACTACCACCTCAAAGTAGCTTGTCTACCAATTTCAACACGTGGGCAAATGGTATGGAAGATTGCAAAGATAAATCTTTAGCTTAAATAATTTAATGTTTCAAAAAATTCATTCTTATCAATAAAATCAGTTAATCTGCGATAAAAAAATAACCCGGATAAAAATCCGGGTTCTGAAAGTATGCAAGTAGTAAAACAAAATCTCTTTAGAATCCGACAATAGCTGCAAGACTAAGCGTAGTCTGGATATTGCTCGGACCTCCGTTTCTTTTTAAGAAAACTTTTTCTGTAGAATAATCCAGTCTGAATTCCGGTACTATACGTAATGGTCCGATATTATAACGACCAGTTAAGGTGAAATCAGCAATATGTGCAGAAACAGCGTCTAAGGCAACAGCATCTGTATTATTAAAATAACCAACACGGGCACCAATGCTGCCATTGCTTTTCTTACCTAAATCTGCATTTCCGTATAAATAAACAGTAAAATATTTAGGACGAGAAATAGTATTCGGATCCATCAATGTTTTTTGGCGATACATATAGTATGCAGCATTTAACGCAATCGTTCCCTTTCCTTTAATACGGGTAGAGGTGGTTACATCTAGTCCTGTCTTGTAATTTAATTTATAGATGGTATCCGTATGTGCATCTCTTTGGTTGCCGCCCAGGAAGTTTACATATAAAGATGTTTTATCATCGGCATAGCTTACCTGTGCACCCACATATTTGTTTCTGTCACCATCCGATTTAGTATCGGTATCATTAAAGAACCCTACCATCATCCCGAATTTCTTATGCGTATAATTCATTTTAAAACCGGTGTGATAAAACGGTCCGTTCAGGAAAGCTTGTGAGCAGGAATAGTGAAAATTATTATTCGCTTCAATCACTTCATATCCAAAAAAAGTACTGAAATTTCCTAATGTAAATTTCAATCCGTCTAAAGGCTCGTAAGCGATATATAATTGTTTCAACGCAAAAGTAGTAGAAGACACTAAAGCATTGGCAGAATAGTTGGCTACATTAGCACGTGGTCCAAAAGCAATATCACCTAAAAAAGTAACTCTCTTATATGTTTTTGACATCATTAAATTAAACATTCCTAATTCAAAAGAATTCGCTTTGCCATCAAATACTCTGTATTTAACATCATTTGTCTGTTTACCTATAAAATTAGTTTGAACATACATGTCCATAGACCCTGCAATATCAAATGGAATTTTAGCTTTAAAATCTTCTACCTTTTCTTCATATGTCTTTGTAACTTCTGTAGAATCTCCTTCTTTTTTTGACTTCCATTTTGCCATCAGGCCACTGGATGATTTTGCCGGGAGGATGGATAAGCAGGACACAGATACAAGAAATGTAAACATAAATCTTTTCATAGTTCAAATTTTAAATGTTAAAAAATATTATTTTGCAAGTATAAACTTACATTTTGATAAATTTTACTAAAAATACTTTATTAATTTTTACTTAAAATAGAATAAACATTAACAATATTATAAAATAGATTACATATTTATTTTTATAACTTAAAGTATCTCATTTGAAACTGTTTAATTTATAATTGAATTGTTAAGACAACTTTTAATGCTTAAGATTTTCTTAAACGAATGAAAATGTTTTTAGAAAAATTTTTGGCTAATATTATAAAACAGTCTGAAATAGGGTTTCTGTATAAATTATTGTTATAATATGAGTGTTACAAACGAGCATAAAGGTTTATACCTGTCTGAAATGGAACACGATGCCTGTGGAATTGGTTTCGTAGCTCATTTAAAAGGTGAAAAATCACACCGTATTATACGTGATGCGCTCACCATGCTGGAAAACATGGAGCATCGCGGTGCGTGCGGCTGTGAGGAAAATACCGGCGATGGTGCAGGTATCCTGATGCAGATCCCTCATAATTATTATAAAAATGAAGTAAAAAAACTGGGTGTTGATTTACCGGCAGCAGGGAAATACGGAACAGGATTTATTTTCTTTCCACAAGACGAAGAAAAAAGAAATGAATGCAAAACGTTTATTGAGGCAACAGCAAAAAAATTAAACTTCACAATTTTAGGTTACAGAAAAATAAATACGGATAATTCACCCATAGGACCAACCGCAAAATCAGGTGAACCTAGCATTGAGCAATTATTTATCAAACCCGAATTTGATTTTAAAGAAGATATTGAACTGGAACGTAAGCTATATGTATTACGTGCGCATACTGTTCGCGAAATCAATTACATTTTAGGTGGTAAAGATCAGTTTTATTACACCAATCTTTCTTGTCATACAGTTATATATAAAGGCCAACTCACGACCCACCAGGTTCGTCAGTATTATCCTGAATTAAATGATGAAAGTGTGGAATCTGCATTAGCATTAGTGCATTCGCGTTTTTCTACCAATACTTTTCCGCGTTGGCGCCTGGCACAACCATTCAGATACATTGCACATAATGGCGAAATCAATACCTTACAAGGCAACTTAAACTGGATGCGTACACGTGAGCATTTACTGGAGTGTGATGTGTTTACAAAAGAAGAGATTGATATGTTTATGCCGATTTGTTATCGAGACCAATCGGATTCTGCATCTTTAGATAATGTAATAGAACTATTGTATCTCGCGGGGCGCTCATTGCCGCATGCTATCATGATGCTGATTCCGGAAGCATGGCAGGATAACGAACAAATGGAAGACTGGAAAAAAGCCTTCTATGAATATCATGATTGTTTAATGGAACCATGGGATGGTCCCGCTTCTATTTGTTTTACGGATGGCAAACTAGTGGGTGCCACATTAGACAGAAACGGATTGCGTCCTTCGCGTTTTGTAGTATATAATGATGGCCGCGTGGTGATGTCATCTGAAGCAGGCGCATTGCCTACTGAAGAAGAAAAAGTAATTCAGAAAGGACGTCTGCAGCCCGGAAAAATGTTTATCATCAACATGGAAGAAGGCAGGATTATTTCTGATGATGAATTGAAGAAAAATATCTGTACACAGTATCCTTACCGCGAGTGGCTTAACAAACATAAAATCACTTTCTCTGATTTACCCAAATCAATCATTAAAGAAGAAAAATTATCTCATAAAGAATTACTACAACAACAACTGGCTTTTGGTTATACTTCAGAAGATGTAAGAACGATTATTACACCAATGGCAGAAACGGCTTACGAACCTATAGGTTCTATGGGGACTGACACACCATTGGCAATATTGTCTGACCAATCACAAAACTTATCCAATTATTTCAAACAACTATTTGCACAAGTAACGAATCCACCTATTGATCCTATTCGTGAACGTATGGTGATGAGTACATTTGCTACCTTAGGCGGCGCAAGCAGTATTTTAACCACTACAGAAAATCATTGTAAGCAGATTGCATTACGGCAGCCTATTTTATCCAATAGCGATATTGCAAAACTTCGTTACATCAATCATCCTGATTTTAAAGTCATCACGATTCAGGCATTGTTTACAGCAAGCGGAAAAAAAGGTGCTTTGGAACGCGGTATCGACAGAATCTGTAAAGAAGCAGAAGATGCTGTAGCGAATGGAAATAATATTATTATCATTTCTGACAAAGGTGTAAACAATGACTTCGCACCAATTCCATCGTTGTTGGCAACAGGTGCTATACATCATCATCTGGTGCGTACGAAAACGCGTATTGATTGTTCGTTAATTGTAGAGAGTGGTGACATCCGTGAAGTACATCATATGGCAACACATATTGGTTATGGCGCCACAGCTGTGAACTCCTATTTAGCCTATCAGACCATATATGATTTAAATAAAGAAAAATTAAAACACTTAAATAAACCGAACGAAAAATTAGTAGAGAACTTTATCAAAGCAGCAAGCAATGGTTTACTGAAAGTATTTTCTAAAATGGGAATTTCAACACATCAGTCTTATCATGGTTCTCAGGTTTTTGAGATTGTTGGATTAAGTAAAAAAGTAGTAGAAAAATGTTTCACCATTTCTATCTCGCGTTTAGATGGAATGGGTTTCGATGAAATTGCAAAAGAAGTATTGAAACGTCATACGCTGGCTTTTCCTGATGTTCAAAAAACAGATCAGTGTTTAGAAGTGGGTGGAAACTATCAATGGAAACGCCGCGGTGAAACACACATGTTCAATCCCGACACCATTCATTTATTACAATATTCTACAAAGAAAAATGATTATAAAATTTATAAGCAATATGCTGAGAAAATAAATAATCAGGCTGACAAAGCAATCACACTGCGTAGTTTACTGGATTTTGATGTAGAGAAAACAACACCAATTGCTATCGAAGAGGTAGAACCTGTAGAAAGTATTTTCAAACGTTTTGCAACAGGTGCCATGTCCTTTGGTTCTATTTCACATGAAGCACATTCTACTTTAGCGATTGCTATGAATCGCATCGGCGGAAAATCAAATTGCGGTGAAGGCGGTGAAGATGAAATTCGTTTTGAGAAAAAAGAAAATGGTGACTGGGAACGTTCAGCAATTAAACAAGTTGCATCAGGAAGATTTGGTGTAACAAGTTATTACTTAGCAAACGCGGATGAATTACAAATCAAATTAGCTCAAGGTGCGAAACCCGGCGAAGGCGGACAATTACCCGGACATAAAGTTGATGAATGGATTGGAAGAGTACGTCATTCCACACCGGGAGTTGGATTAATCTCACCTCCGCCGCATCACGATATTTATTCTATAGAAGATTTAGCACAATTAATTTTCGATTTAAAAAATGCAAATCCAAAAGCACGCATCAATACCAAACTGGTAGCAGAAGCTGGTGTCGGCACAGTAGCTGCAGGTGTTGCAAAAGCAAAATCAGATGTGATTTTAATTTCAGGATATGACGGCGGAACAGGTGCCTCTCCTATTTCTTCCATCAAACATGCAGGCTTACCCTGGGAACTTGGTTTATCGGAAGCACATCAGACATTAGTAAAAAATAATCTGCGCAGCCGTGTCACCTTACAAACTGATGGACAATTACGAACAGGAAAAGATATCGCATTCGCAACATTATTAGGTGCAGAAGAATGGGGTATTGCAACAGCTGCATTAGTTGTAGAAGGTTGTATCATGATGCGTAAATGTCATTTAAATACTTGTCCTGTTGGTGTTGCGACACAAGATCTTATTTTGCGCGCACGCTTCACCGGTGATCCGCAGCATGTCATCAACTTCTTCACTTTTATTGCAAATGATTTACGCGAATGGATGGCGAAATTAGGATTCAGGACTATCAATGAAATGGTAGGACAAACTCAATTATTAAAACGCAGAGAAGGAATCACTCACTGGAAATATAAACACTTAGATGTAAGTCCTATTATTTATAAAGAAGAAGCAGGTGCTGATGTTGGTTTGTATAAACAGATGCGACAAGCACATCCGACAGACGATGCGATTTTAGATAAACAATTAATCGCATCTGCAAAAGCAGCATTAGAAACTAAAGCAATTGTAACAGGACAATTCAATATCATCAATACCGACAGAACTGTAGGTGCGATGCTGAGTTATGAAATCTCCCAAAAGTATAAAGGCGCGGGTTTACCGGAAGATACCATTCATTATAAGTTCAACGGCAGTGCGGGACAAAGCTTTGGTGCTTTTGGTGCGCCGGGAATTAAATTTGAACTCGAAGGGGAAGCCAACGATTATTTCGGCAAAGGATTATCAGGCGGAAAATTAATAGTGTATCCATCATCAAAAGCAACGTATAAACCAAGTGAAAATATTATCATCGGAAACGTAGCATTTTATGGTGCTACCAATGGCGAAGCTTACATACGCGGTATGGCAGGCGAACGTTTCTGTGTGCGTAACTCAGGCGGGAAAGCAGTAGTAGAAGGCGTTGGCGATCATGGCTGCGAATATATGACAGGCGGTTTAGCTATCATACTTGGAAAAACAGGAAGAAACTTTGCTGCAGGTATGAGCGGCGGTATGGCATATGTTTATGATATGGAAAATGCATTTCCGAAAAATGTAAATAAGGAAATGGTTGAACTGGATGATCTGGAAAGTGAAGACGTGGATACTTTGAAATTTTATATCGAAAGACATTACAACTATACAAATAGTGACGTCGCGAAAAATATTTTAGACAATTGGGAAGTCAGTTCAAAATTCTTTGTGAAAGTAATGCCAACCGATTATAAAAAAGTAATGGCAGAAAGAAAAAACAAAACTGAAAAAGTAAAAGCATAAATAAACACATAGGTACATAAGATAGTTTTCTATGTTTTAATTCTTCAGAATCTATATCATCTGATAACAATTAAAAGAAATAAAAATTACAAGCAGAGAATATAGAAAAGAATAAATTCTTCATAGCAATAAAAACTATGTTTCTATGTGTTTAAAAATTAAAAATGTAAGATGGGAAAACCAACAGGATTTTTAGAATTCACGAGAGAATTGCCGAAGTACAAAGATGCTAAAGATCGCATCAGTGAGTACAAGGAATTCTATCTTGAATTTGCTGAAGAGAAAACTAAAACACAGGCAGCCCGCTGTATGGATTGCGGCGTTCCGTTTTGTCATAGCGGTTGTCCTTTAGGTAATATCATTCCTGAATTTAATGATGCAGTGTATAACAGCAATTGGAAACTTGCATCTGATATTTTATTATCAACGAATAACTTTCCTGAATTTACGGGTAGGATTTGTCCTGCACCGTGCGAATCCGCTTGTGTATTAGGAATTAATCAGCCGCCTGTTGCCATTGAGCATATCGAAAAGGCTATTATCGAAAAAGCATTTGAATTAAATTTAATTACTCTGAATATTCCTGAAGAAAGAACAGATAAAAAAGTTGCGGTAGTTGGCTCCGGCCCTGCTGGATTAGCAGCAGCTGCACAATTAAATAAAGCAGGTCATACAGTAACCGTTTTTGAACGTGCAGACAAAATCGGCGGATTATTGCGTTATGGAATTCCCGATTTTAAATTGCAGAAAGATATAGTTGAACGCCGCGTGAAACTGATGGAAGAAGAAGGAATTATTTTTAAGACGAATACAAATATCGGCATTGACATTTCTTTAAATGATTTGACAAAAGATTTTGATGCTGTAGTACTTTCCGGAGGTTCTACAGTACCAAGAGATTTACCAATTCCAGGAAGACATTTTAAAGGTGTATTTCCTGCAATGGAATTTTTATCACAACAAAATAAACGTGTTTCTGAAATTACTACAGAAGTGGATCATCGCGGACAAAAATATGAGAACGGCGATATTGTTGCGACGGACAAAAATGTGATTGTGATTGGCGGCGGTGATACAGGTTCAGATTGTGTGGGAACTTCTAACCGTCACAAAGCAAATTCAGTAACACAAATCGAATTATTAGCAAAACCACCTGAAATCAGAGCAGAAAGTACACCCTGGCCATTATGGCCGATGCAATTACGTACATCAAGCTCTCATGAGGAAGGTTGCGAACGCCAGTGGTCTATTCTTACAAAAGAGTTTACAGGCAATACAGCAGGTGAACTAACGGGCTTAAAAATTGTTGAAATAGAATGGAAAACAGTAGATGGAAAACCGCAACTAATTGAAATAGAAGGAACTGAGAGAACCATACCTTGTGAACTGGCTTTATTAGCAATGGGTTTTATACATCCGCAGCATGAAGGCATGCTCGAACAGTTAAAGTTGGAACTTGATGAAAGAGGAAATGTTAAATCCCACAACTACAAGACCAGCGTGGATAAAATATTTACCGCAGGTGATATGAGAAGAGGACAAAGTTTAGTAGTTTGGGCCATCTCTGAAGGTAGAGAATGTGCGCGCGAGGTAGACATATTTCTGATGGGTGAAAGCTTATTAGAAGCAAAAGACAAAGGGATGTTGAATATTGAATATTGAATTTTGAATAAAGAGTAAAGAATAAAGAACGAGGAACGAGGAACAGGGAATAGGACTGTATCATTAGTCCATAATCATGTTCCTTGCTCCTAAAATACGCTACTATTTTTGCGCTTGCTGTGTTACTATAGTGGCAGAGTCCCGACCGAAAGGTTGGGGCTCTTTTATTTAAATCCTTATCCAAACCAATTTTTTTTCTGCTCATTAAAACTTAGCTGTCTTTGATGAAAATCAAGAAATGCGTTTAATTAACACAATGTTGGGTTTTTTGTATACAATAAATTTAATAAGGGCGTTAATATTGTAACACGTAAACAGAGTAAACACAATTTGACCCAACTTATGAACTACATTAAATTAAGCATTACTATGCTGCTGGGCACTTTTATGCTTCATGCAAATTGCCAGACCATCAAAATCGCAGATTTTATTATGCTGCGCGGAAAAAAGAAAGATGCCATCGAATCCAGATTAAGTACATTTAATATCCATTTATATGACACGAATGAACTGAATAACGGAAGAATGCAATTCACTTTTCAAAATGAAACAAAAGATGAATCTGCACTTCACTACATTGATTTCCTTTACTTGCCGGATGCGCAATGGAACAACAGGCTTTCTTTCCAGACACAGGAACC
>JAYVPA010000209.1:0-3587 GCA_043757615.1 Sphingobacteriales bacterium
TCCTGTTTTAAAATCAAGATGATTGCGTTCGTGTTTCAATGTTTTTTGAGTTAATTCCAATGCCAGTTTTTGTGCAGCATTTTGCAAAGAAGAAACATGCACCACTTTATCTACCAATCCCATTTTTAAAGCTGGATAAGCGAATACATTCTTTCCTGTCAGCATCATATCCAGAGATGCTTGCAAACCCACTAAACGCGGTAAACGTTGTGTTCCGCCACCACCGGGCAGTAATCCTAATTTTACTTCAGGCAATGCCATCTTTGTCGACTTATCATTTGAAGCAATACGTGCCTGGCATGCTAACGCAATTTCCAGACCTGCACCTAATGCATTGCCATGAATGGCAGCAACGATTGGTTTTTTAGATTTTTCTATCTGATTTAAAATAGCGTGTCCTTTTTGTGCGATAGGTTTCCAGTCACCGGGTTTTTCTACTTTTTGAAATGATTCAATATCAGCGCCCGCAATAAAATCTTTTTTCTTGCTGGATAAAACAAATGCTTTAATAGAATCGTCTTTATCCAGTTCTGTAAAAACATCTTCGAATAAACCAATTAAATCAGGACCTATTTTATTTATCTTTTCGTTTTTCTGATCCATCCAAATCGTACAAACGCCGTTTGCATTTTTTTCGATGGTGATATAATCTTCACGTTTTAAAGTTGCCATTTTATAAGAGTTATTAGTTATTAGTGAATAGTTATGAGTGTGAAAAGATTTTAATGGAAAAGTCAGAATTTATAATTCTAATTACCAATTACCAATTACTAATCACTATTAACTGTATTTTTTAATAATCATTGCATGTCCGTGCGCGCCGGCTGCACAAGCAGCTAACAATGCATATTGTCCGCCTTCTTTTTGTAAACGGTTTGCTGCCATCGTAATTAAACGACCGCCTGTTGCACCAAACGGATGTCCGATTGCTAAAGAACCGCCCCATGCATTGATTTTGCTTTTTGGAATTGCACCAACCGGTTTGTCTAAACCTAATTGTTTCTTACACCACTCAGCAGATTTCAATGCGTTTAAATTTGCTAAAACTTGTCCGGCAAATGCTTCGTGTATTTCAAATACATCGATATCATCTATAGTCAAGCCTGTTTGTTTTAAAACAGCTGCGATTGAATATGCAGGTCCTAATAATAATTCTTCATACAAATCACCACCGGTGAAAGCATAGTCAACGATTTCTGCTTTTGGCGTTAAGCCTAATTCTTTTGCTTTGTCTTCTGAAGTTAATAAAACGGCTGTTGCGCCATCCGTTAAGAAAGAAGCATTTGCGGCTGTAATCGTTCCAACGTATTTATCAAATGCAGGTTTTAATTTTGCCATTTTTTCTATGGTAGAATCTCCGCGCACGCCATTGTCTTTTGTAATAGGAGTGAAGTTAGGCGGTAATTGTACAGGCACGATGTCAGACAACAAACCAGCTTCAAATGCTTTCGCTGCGTTTTGATGTGAAGCTGCTGCAAACTCATCTTGTTCTTCACGTGTTACACCAAATTTTTGAGCTAAGATTTCGCAATCTTGCCCCATTGTTCTTCCTGTAATATATTCAGAAACAGACGGTCTGTCAGGCAAGAAATCACCGGGACGTAATGTTGTGGCGAATTTTGCGTATTCCATTGGTGTAGTTAATTTTTGCGCAGCAAATAATTTCTTACGCATTTCTTTAGTATAACCAATGGGTGTATCTGATGTACATTCCGTGCCGCCTGAAACAATCACATCTGCACGTCCTAACTGAATAGAATCTACGGCGTTACACATTGCCTGGTTAGCAGAAATACAAGCTTGTTTTACGGTATTAGCCGGTGCTTTCACAGGAATACCTGCGGTCACTGCTGCTTCACGTGCTACGTTTTCCGTGCGTACATTCGATATTACGTTTCCTAAAATAACTCTGTCAATTTCATTTACATCAATGCCTGTTTTATCCAATAACCCTTTGATTGCAAATTGTCCAAGTTGGTACGACATTAAGTCCATATAATCTGTACCTGACTTCAAAAAAGGGGTGCGAACACCATCTATAAAAACTACTTTCTTCATTACTTTATTTTTAGTGAAGTAAATATAGTTATTTACAATGCATGCATTGTAAAAGGAAGGTTAAGTTATTGTTTGAAAGTAGAATTGGAAAAATTTATTTACTTTTGATAAGTATGGATAATATTGCCATAGAATTAAGTAAACTACCTTTTATAGAAACTATCAATTCTTTGAAACAAGAAATTGATAGCTATAAACCTGTTTCTAAAGAAATAGAAGATAAGGTTTTTCAAAAACTAAAATTAGACTGGAATTATAATTCAAACGCGATTGAAGGCAATAAACTGAATTATGGTGAAACCGTTGCGTTTCTGATGCATGGCATTACAGCAAAAGGCAAAACATTAAAAGACCATTTAGATATTAAAGGTCATAATGAAGCTATTGGTTTTTTATTGAGTTTAATAAAAGAAGACAGAGATATTAGCGAATCTGATATTCGTGCATTGCATGAAATGATTTTAGTAGAAGAGTACGAAACAGATGCTTTAACACCAGATGGACAACCTACTAAGAAGAAAATAAAACTAGGTACTTATAAAACTACACCGAATAGTGTGAAAACTCGAACAGGCGAAATGCATTATTATGCTTCTGTAGAAGAAACACCTGCATTGATGAATAACTTGATGAATTGGTATAATGAAAATAAAACCAATAAAGAAATACATCCGATAGTTTTAGCAAGTCTGTTTCATTTTAAATTTGTTGCTATTCATCCTTTTGATGATGGAAACGGAAGGTTAGCGCGCATCTTAATGAACTTGATTTTATTGAGAACTGATTTGCCCGTTATAGTGGTAAAAAATGATGACAAACAAAATTATTATGGTGTCTTAAGTCAAGCGGACAATCAACAATTTATTCCTTTAATAGAATACATGTGTGATTTATTACAGCATTCATTAAATCTTTATTTAAAAGGAATAAAAGGCGAAAGTATTGAAGACGAAAGTGATATTGATAAAGAGATTGCTTTATTTAAGAAATCTATTAGATTAGATCAAATTATAAACATTGAATTAAGCGATAAAATTAAGAACTCTACAATTCGTAATAATTTAGTGCCTTTACATACAGCTTTATATCAAAAACTTAAATTGTTGTTGGACGATTTATTTATAGAAAATAAATTCACAATAAAATTTGACAAACTAAATTCAATCGAAAATGTTTATGTAGATTCTTTAGAAGAAGTATTGAATAGGATTGAAGAATTAGATAGTTATTTATTATTAGGCTATTTTTGGAAAAGTTTTAAAATAAAAGAGGCTGATTATAGAATTAATATTAGTGTTCATCTAGAAATTGATTTTGAAGACGCAGAATATAAAATCTACTGTTCTTTTGACAAACATGATAGGTCAAAACCAATTTTTAAAAAATATTACGATAATAATATAAACCAAGAAGAAATTAAACAATTTGTAACACAACAAGTTAATGACATAATGAATTTTTTAAAAATCAATAAATGACAAACTTCAAAAACAAAACAGTATTTATTTCCGGTGCTTCACGCGGCATTG
>JAYVPA010000210.1:0-43686 GCA_043757615.1 Sphingobacteriales bacterium
ATTCAGCATATCCAGACCCATATCATTCAAATAACTTGTGTCTAAATAATTTATCGCTTCGTGATTTTTTTGTCTTAAATATAATTCCCGAAAATAAGCTGCACCAATCATTCCGCCGGAAGCACCTGTCATCAACATGGTATGGTCGAATAATCTTTTATTCGTTCGTTTCTCTAATTCCTGTAGCAAATGAAATGTCCAATATGTTGCTTTTAAGCCGCCACCTGATGTATTAATAAAAATCATTTTAGGTTTTTCTTCCCCATATTTATTCAACACATTACGGTGCCAGTTATTTAATATTTTTGTGGTAGAATTAATATCTGCGTTTACCATGTCTTTATTCACCGCATCATTTACAACCTCATTATTATAATCTATATTACCTGAAGTATAATCCATTCCGTACAGCTTATGTTTGTATACGACTAAATCATATTGAGTCAGAATATTCAGTATGAAAAAGAAAAATATAACCACCATGGTCCGCCATGTGCGAAACCAATAAGATATGAATGAGAACAAAACAACGAAGACAGAAAACCCAAGAAAAATGGCTGAAGCTGCAGGTAACCTGAAATACGGATTATCAATTAATCTACCGAATGCTATAAGTGATATGACTGCCAAAAGTTGAAATACAATTGCATTTTTGTGATGCTGGTACAATACTTTGTCAACTAATTTGCTATCATAAAAATCTACTTTTCTGACAAATTTTATCTTAAACGGAAAAGTCAGAAAAATCTCTACAGGCCATTGTGAATGATCGCCTCTGTCTAACTGCAATTTATCAAGTCTTATTTTCTTACCGACTAAAGAGCTTTTAGCTTTATCGCTGAGCTTGCTTAAAAATTTTTCTACATCATGATTAAAGAATACAAAAAACAAACTTGTGAAAATAACCATTAATATATTTCCTGCTAGCAATGCAAATATATTCAGCACAATTTTTCCGGCAGGAACCAATGCTTCCGTATGCTGAAACTTCACCAGTTGTATAATATATATTACAGTAAACGCTAATGGAATCAGGCAATTATTCAGGCAAAACTGAACAAACGGATTCACTAAGGATGCGAGAAATTCGAAACGGTAACTATTCAACACATAGAACGACATATTCCACGCCATGAAAAATCCGCCCATAGTAAAGCCGACTATCAGAAAACTAAGAAAATTGACATTGCCTAAATATTCAGGGTCTAAAAACAATAATGGAATGCCATAACTGGCACCATAAAGCTGCAGAATTGATGTGAATAAAACTATCCAGAATAATAGAACAAACAGATGTTTTTTTACGTGTAAGAATAATAGTTGTACAGGAAAACTGTAAAACGCATAATGCAGATACCGGGAAAATTTCTTTTTCACTACAACAAGTTACAGGAAAAAAAATAACAGGAAAAAGTAAGTTATAAAAATATGTGCATTATTGAAACACGTAAGTTCCGCAATCTGTAGGATTTGCCGAACGGGCAAAACCATCTATGTCCTTTGACGGGTAACTGCTGGTACTAAAACTTCTGCAGGGTGAGGTAGCTTTCAGATGAAAATTATTCTTGTATACATCTTTAAATTGTGGATCATCAGTCTTACAGGTAAGAAAAACAGGCGGATTCAGCGCTGCTTGTGTTTTTACGACACAATGGTCAAATGCCAGGATTATTGCTATCGGATTATTGGTAATATCATCTTTTATAATTTCCTCTTCTAATGTTCCATACACAATACAATTTTCAAATTTTGCAGTTGCAACATCGGCAAACAGATAAGTGCTTTCGTCTAATTTAAAATAATCATTTATGTAAAACAAAGGGTCTTTTGAGTGTGAAACATAAGCACCGCTTCTAGCGTAAAACGTACAATTTAAAAAATGATAATCACCGCCGTCGTACAAACCAACTACATTTTTACCGCAATTATAAATCAATGTATTTTCTGCATAGATCTTTCCTAAGAATCCAAACAAACCATAAAATGCGTTATTATAAATTTTAGAATTATTTATAGTAACTATTGGTGCATTCGCGATATTCATTGCCTGTAATGCAGCAAGATTCTCTGTAGGATTATCAGATATTTTTATATTGCCGACATTGATTCCATACGATGAATTACGCATATTAAAATATTCAAAATTTCCTGTACTGCCGCGCAAAAAGAACACACCTGCATACTGACCGGGAAAATCATCATAAGATCTGTCGGCAATATCTTTATCTAAACGCACACCACGAAACGTCACCATATGTGAAGTGTCTGTTCCCGCTACATTCAAATTTCCTTCTACTAATAATGCCGCACCACCACCAAAATAGACCTTGCAGTTTGAATTGATTGTCAGAGAAGCGCCTTGTTTTATTTGCAGGTAATTTAAAATCACATAAGGCAAATCATCATTCCAAATAGTATTATTTACTATAGAATCTCCATTGAAAAAATGTGCATTTTGTCCGTATGCGTTTAACTGCACCTGCTGCAGATTTCCATTCGTTAAAAACTGAACAGAATCTTCTAAAATGAAAGGCAGGTTTGCTGCATTCGGATTGATGGTTACTTCTACAAAAACATACAAACTATCTTTTGCCGGAATTTCAACATCGTTAAAAGAAGTGCCTGCATCACCATCAACGTTTATTCTGTAAGACGAAGCTGCACCGCCTGCTAATCTTATGTTAGAAATTTTTATAGGTTGTTTTAATGTATTTCTTATTGTAAAAAATCTCGTGGTAGAACCTAATGACGTGAACAAGGTATCAAACGTAAGTGTGTCCGTTGAAAATGAAATACCGGAGGATGTATTGAATTGTTCTTTTTTACAGGAAGAAAGGGTGACTGACAATAGTAAAGCAATGCCAAACAGAATTTGAAAATTTGATGATTTGAAAATTTGATAACTGTGTTTCATATACTAAACAAAGATAAATTTTTTAAACCACATAGACACATAGCACTCATATTTATCTATTTTAAAAGAAATACATAATTTCACATAGTCTGTTCCATCAAAGATGAACACTATATTTCTCTATATTAATCTTATTTTACAGTTATAAGCTATTTGTCTATGTGGTTATAGGACACAAGCAATAGTAACAATACTGACTTTACAATTACTGTTTTCCAGAATGGTTTGCGCGCAGGCTTCCAGAGTTGCGCCGGTTGTCAATACATCATCAATTAATAAAATATGTTTGTGTTCCAGTACTTTCGGTTTTTTTATTATAAATGCGTTCTCTACATTTTCCCAACGTTCCGCTCTCGTTTTTTTTGTTTGTGTTTCCGTGTTGATATTTCTTGAAACCAGATTCGTCATTAATTCTACATTCAACACTTCATTTATACCTTCTGCAAATAATTCACTTTGGTTATAGCCGCGCAAATGCTGTTTTTGCGGATGCAGCGGAACCGGAATTATAGTTGTAACGTCTTTTAAGTATGGATTATTTTGTAAACGTTCACCAAAAATTTTACCGACAAAAACGGCCAGTTCTTTTTGTTCATTATATTTTATATTGTGCATGATATTCTGCACTTTTTCGCCTTTTGAAAAGAATAATAAGGAAGTCGCAAACTCAATATTTACCCTGCCATGAAATACTTTCTCTACGGGATTATTTTTGATAGTTTCAAAATTAGTGAATGGCAATTCCAGTCTGCAGTTCAAACACAGATGCTCTTCACCTTTTGCCAACGGTGTATCACAGCCACCGCATAATTGCGGATAAAACAAACGGTAAAAATCTTTTGGATATTCGAGTAGTTCGGAAAGCATGTGTTAAGATAAAAAATATTAGTAAATAGTTTAGTATATTTAAATTTAAAACGTATTTACATGAGAAATCTGATTTTATTTATATCCATATTTTCATTTCTGTCTATTTCTGCAGCAAAAGAAAATTCATTTTTTGTCGGAGTCAAAGCAAGTAACGGAAAATTTATTTCCAGGTATAAATATGAATATAGCGGATTAACCTCAACTGATAAAACAAAAAGATTTTACTCTGGAAACTATGTATTGTTTGGTGGAAAAATAAAAAATATAAGTATTTGTACCGGCTTAGGATATAATTTGTATGTTTTGAAAAATTCTTGGTTTTATCCCGATGACGTATTCAACACATCAAATAATAATAAAATAAATTATCACATAATCTCTATTCCATTGTATATCGATTATAATTTAAATATTTATAAAAAGAAATTATTTGTAGTCTTTGGTGCTGGAATTGAATATAACTTAACGTTCAAAACTGTTGTTAAAAGAAAAGATTATCCATCTTTAAAAACTAAATTTAGAGATTTAAACGATTATTTCAATCCTAATTCTTTGGTTATATCTTCAAGATTAGGATTTTTATATAATGTTACTAAAAGAATTGACATTTATTCTTCTTTTGATTTTGGTTATATGCCCTTAAGATATCTTCCTTATAGGAATAAATCTATTATTAGTTATAATAAAGAATTTAATTATACAATAAGTGGAAGTATTGGTTTAAATGTAAAATTTGGAAAGAATATTAAGAAGGAAAAGAAAGTAAGTAATACTGTAAAATCTTAAAAAATAATATTAAATTATAATTTTCACAAGATTTCTCACTACACTCAAAATTGACATTAGAAAAGCTTCTTATAAAATTCAGCTACAGTTTTTACCAGATTAATTTCAGCTTCGTTGCTGCTTACCTTTTGGTTGTATTTTGAAATGAAGATTTTTTCGTAGCCTAATTTACTGGCTTCCGCAACACGTTGTTCTACTTTATTCACCGCACGTATTTCACCACTCAACCCAACTTCACCACTAAAAGAAAATTTATTGCTAATTGCTACATCTTCATATGAAGACAATAAGGCTGCCACTACTGCTAAATCCACCGCAGGATCTTCCACACGCAACCCGCCGGCAATATTCAGGAAAACATCTTTTGCACCAAAACGAAAGCCACATCGTTTATCCAGCACAGCCAATATCATTCCCAGTCTTCGCAAATCATAACCGGTAGAACTTCGTTGCGGTGTGCCATATACAGCAGGACTTACCAATGCCTGCACTTCTACCAGCAACGCGCGCATACCTTCCATCGTAACTGCAATCGCTACGCCACTCACCTGCTCATCACGCTGCGTAATCAGCAATTCCGATGGATTCGTAACCGCACGCATACCATCGCCGCGCATTTCATAAATACCGAGTTCTGCGGTAGAACCAAAACGGTTTTTTTGTGTACGCAAAATTCTGTAATTATAATTCCGGTCACCTTCAAATTGCAACACCGTATCCACCATATGTTCCAGTAATTTCGGTCCGGCAATCGTGCCTTCTTTTGTAATATGACCAACTATAAAAACAGGCAGATTATTGCGCTTTGCATATTGCTGTATCACATGCGTTGCTTCACGAATCTGCGACACACTGCCCGCTGCAGATTCTATCAGCGATGTTTCCAAAGTCTGAATGGAATCTATTACTAACAATTGCGGCTGCACATGTTCTATCTGCTGCATGATTGATTCAACGGAAGTTTCTGTATAGACAAAAATATCCGGGTTGGTTTGTTTGATTCTGTCGGCGCGCATTTTCAATTGCTGTTCGCTTTCTTCACCTGAAACATATAATGTTTTCAAGCCTTTCGTTTGCAACACAACTTGAAGCAATAATGTAGATTTTCCGATACCGGGTTCACCGCCAATTAAAATTAAAGAGCCTGGAACTATGCCGCCACCCAACACACGATTCAGTTCTGAATCAGAAGTGATGATGCGTTGTCTGTTCTCATTAGAAATTTCCTGTAATAATTGTGGTTTTGTCTTCGTGACGACAGGTTTGTTCGCAGAAGATTTAGTTTCAATAATTTCTTCCACAAAGGTGTTCCATTCACCGCAATTATTGCATTTCCCCATCCATTTCGGAGAGTTCGTACCGCAATTCTGACAAATAAAGATGGTCTTTGTTTTAGACATTTGTGTAAAGATAAGCATGTAAATTGGGAAATAGAAAACTGATATTTGTTGTAATCTATTTTTATGCAAAAATTTATCATTTCCATATTGGCTGTCGTATTGTTTACAAGTTGTGTTACACAAAAAAAATACGATGATTTATTAAATGACTATCTGAATTCAGAAGTAAAAAACAAATTCTTAAATCAGAGCTTTGATTCCTTAAAAACAGATTGTATTACAAAAAATACAAGCTTGGAATCTCAGTTGGAACAATCAAGAGCAGATTCTACGGAACTGACCAATCTTATTGAATCCATGAAAAAAGAAATGGATGCGCAGGCCGCACAATTTTCAAAAGCTCAACAGGAATATTTACAAAAGCTGAAGGATGCCGGCGATAAAAATCAAAAAACGAATGCTGAGTTAATTCAGATGCAACTTGATTTAGAAAGACAAAAAATTGCCTTACAACAAAAAGAAGCTGACTTAAAAAAAGCGAATGCTGACTTAATAACTCGTGAAGCAAAAATAACGGAACTCAATAAATTATTAACGGAACAAAAAACAAAAGCGGATGCCTTACGTGATGCTATCAAAAAAGCACTAACAGATTTTTCTGCAGGTGAACTAAGCGTATATACCAAAGACGGAAAAGTCTATGTTTCGATGTCTGATAAATTATTATTCAAATCAGGCTCTACAACGGTGGAAAGCAAAGGTGTTGATGCTTTAGGAAAATTATCTGATGTCATCAAGAAAAATCCTGATATCCAGGTAAATATCGAAGGTCATACTGATAATGTTCCATATGGCTCGAACGGTGGGCTGATAAAAGACAACTGGGATTTGAGTCTGATGCGTTCCAGCAGTGTATTGCATATTTTAACAGATAAATACACCGTCAGTACCAAACAAGTGATTGCATCCGGTCGCGGTGAATTTTTCCCTATAGAAAGCAATTCCACATCTGATGGAAGAGCACGCAACAGAAGAACTGAAATTATTTTAGCGCCTAAAGTGGATAAACTATTAAATCTGCTCGGTGAATAAAATCGTATATTAAGAATATTGCTATAAAATTTGTGATTATTCCTTATTAATAGCGTTATTCTCAACTATAGTTTTATCTGTGAAAAAGTATTTACTTAAAAAAATGCTTCCTTTACGTTTAAAATTTTATTTTTATCTTCCGAAAAATGGCTAAAATAACCGACAGCACTGAAAAGAAAGAAATGGGCTTCTTCGATCATATCGAAGCTCTGCGCTGGCACATCATGCGTTCAGCTATTGCAGTTGTGGCATTTGCACTAATCGCTTTCACACAAAAAAAATTCATGTTCGATTTTTTATTATTCGGACCAACGCGTGCGGATTTTCCAACGAACAAACTTTTTTGCTGGCTGGAATCACAGTCCGCTTTCTTTAAGGGTTTATGTATTCAGGATGCAAAGTTTGAATTTATAAATACAGACATCACAGGTCAATTTATGTTACATATACAAATGGCCATGTATGTTGGCGGTATCGCTGCATTTCCGTATATTTTCTGGGAATTATGGCGCTTTGTAAAACCTGCATTACACGAACGTGAAATCAAAAATACACGTGGGATTGTTTTGGTTACTTCTTTATTATTTACAATCGGATGCTGTTTTGGATATTTTATTATCGCACCCTTTTCCATCAACTTTTTAATACAGTATCAGGCTACCTCAATTGTAAAAAACCTGATTGATATAAACAGTTATATCGGCTTATTAATTACCATGACAATCCCAACAGGTATTTTATTTGAATTACCTATGCTGGTATTTTTACTGACAAAACTTGGGATACTCACACCAGCTTTCATGCGTAATGGCAGAAAGATTGCCTATATCGCCATTTTAATTATAGTTGCCATTATTACACCACAAGGTGACATCACCAGTTTATTACTTATATCTACACCTATCTTCGTTTTATACGAATTGAGTATCAGTGTATCAAACAGAGTATATAAACAACGCGTAAAAGAAGAAGAATTTAATTAGACTTTTTTTCGGAAAGTCAGAATACCTTTCGCAATCATTAATTGCGCCAGAATGTATGTAGTCATAATAGCAATTCGGGCAAACTCAAATGGTTTGTAAAACAAATTTATTGCAATCCATGAATCGGAAATAATAAAAAGAATAGCTCCGATGAATACCATATGAAAGGAATTAGTGTTCACCATATTTTTTCTGTTATATGCAGCCATCAGCATAAAAGTTATAAGGATACCATATATAGTTACAGGAAGTTTCATAGCGCCTAAGGTCGGATATAATAATTTCAGTAATAAAAAAAGATATAGTAAAAACGGTAACACTAAAAAAGGATTTTCAATAATCACCGTTGCTTTCTTTTTAGATTTTACTTCTTTAATAAAATGAGTTATATAATTTGCATGACCAATCAAGAAAGAAACCAATCCGCATATAAAAAACAACTTTGCATTTGGATTTTGTTCGTTTCGTGGAAACATCAGGAATATATCTCCAAACCAGGAAAACAATAAAGCCAGATAAATAAATTTATATTGTTTTACATTTTTGGACTCCTGATAAAAATACAGAGCCAGGAATGGCATCAGTAAAAATTTAGTGATATAGTTGATATACGTTAAGCCTAGATACTCGGCAATAATATTTACAATTCCATCTATGATATACAAAAGCAATAAAATCATACTTTTAAATTTAGTGAAAAAATCAATACTATCTGCTATTTTTACAATATGAACGTACTTATCATTGGCGGTGGAAATATGGGCAGAAGTTTTGCCGAAAGCTTTTTAAATGCCAAGATTCTCACACATAGGCAACTTACTGTTATTGAAAGGGATCATGCGCAGATTTCAGAATTAAACCGTATGAAACTCGGGCAGGTGTATAATGAATTTGGTGATTTTATTATAGACAAAGATTTAATTATCCTTGCTGTAAAGCCACAGGATGCTTATTCCATGTATCCAAAATTAAAGCCGTTCATTCAGGAAAAACATATCATCCTGACAATTATGGCTGGTGTGAAAATAAAAGAAGTAGAACAGCAACTTGGCACAAATAAAGTGATTCGGTCCATGCCGAATTTAGCATGCCAGGTAGGTTTGGGCGTTACAGGCTTTATGGTTTCTGAAACTATACCGCAAAAAGATACTGATTTTGTACGCAAGCTTCTAGAGACTACGGGGATCTCAATTCAATTGTACGATGAAGATAAGCTAAATGCCATAACTGCTGTTTCCGGTAGTGGCCCTGCATATATTTTTTATTTTATGGATGCCATGATTCAGAAAACAATGGAATATGGTTTTTCATTAACAGAAGCATCCAAAATGGTAGAACAGACATTTTTAGGAGCTGTAGAATTATACAAAGTAAATGATTTATCATGCAAAGAATGGATAGACAAAGTAGCATCTAAAGGCGGAACTACTGAAGCTGCACTTAAACATTTTGGAAATGCAACCGTGTGTTTAAATATTCAAAAAGGCATGGACGATGCCATGCAAAGAAGCAGAGACTTGAGTAAAGGATAATGAAAAATCAAATGAAAAAACTACCTGAGATTACCATCCTATTTTGGATAATGAAAATTTGTGCCACTACACTTGGTGAAACCGGTGGTGATTTATTGGCACAAACTTTAAAGATAGGTTACGGCACCAGCTCATCCATCTTTATTAATTTTTTTCTTATAACTCTTATCATACAGCTTTTTACAAAAAAATACCGCCCTGCGATATATTGGGCTGTTATTCTGTCCACCAGCACTGCGGGAACCACTATCTCAGATTTTATGGACAGAACACTTGGTTTAGGTTATGCTACTGGAAGCATAATTTTAGCATCTATTTTATTAACAGTACTTGCACTCTGGTGGTTTAGTCAGAAATCTTTATCAGTAACAAATATTACCACTACTAAAGGTGAGTTATTTTATTGGACAGCAATATTATTTTCGAATACATTAGGGACTGCATTAGGTGATTTTTTAGCAGACAATTCGGGGTTGGGTTTTGCAGGTGGTGCCATTCTGATTGGTAGTATTTTGACATTAGTTATAGTTCTTCATTATTTTACTAAAATATCTACCATATTATTATTCTGGATTGCATTTATACTGACGCGTCCGTTTGGTGCAACATTTGGGGACTTCCTCACTAAAACACATGAAAAAGGCGGTCTTGATTTTGGTACAAAGGGTTCATCTCTTATTCTTTTTACTTTCCTTGTTACCTTGATTATTTATACCTCTGCCCGTAAAAAATCACAGGAAATAAGTTAGCTCTTCATTTTTACAAATCGTTGATTTTATCTGTTATCTCTTAATGTCAACATTTGCTCTTGATTGTTAATACCATTATTATAATAAAAGGGAAATAAAACTTTATATTTGTTAATACACGAAAAATTATGGAAAGATTTCAAGGTTTAATTGGCATTGTTGTAATACTAGCGATTGCATTCTTATGTTCTAACAATAAAAAAAGAATTAATTACAGATTAGTCGGAAGCGGTTTGCTTTTGCAGATTTCTATAGCTGTATTGATATTAAAAGTTGAACCAGTGAAAAATTTCTTCCAGTCACTAGGAAAAGTGATGACACACATAGAAGCATTTGCTCATCAGGGTGCAGCTTTTGTTTATGGAGGATTGATGACAGATAATCACCAGGGCGGAAGTATTCCGTATAGTGCAGATGGTGTTTTTGTATTTGGTTTTAGTGTATTGGCAACTATCATTTTAGTTTGCGTATTGGTTGCTATCTTTTATCATTTTGGAATCATGCAGCGTATTGTTGCCATTATAGCAAAAGCAATGAATTTTGTCATGCGCGTTTCCGGTGCTGAAGCATTAAGCAATGTAGCAAGCGCTTTTGTGGGGCAAGTCGAAGCGCAGGTGATGATTCGACCGTATTTATCTACGATGACTATGAGTGAATTACTGGCAAGTATGTCAGGAAGTTTAGCATGTATTGCCGGTGGTATATTAGTAGTATATGTTGGCTTTGGTGCAAAAGTAGAATATTTGTTAGCAGCAAGCATCATGGCAGCCCCGGGTGCCTTAGTGATTTCAAAAATTGTTTTTCCCGAAACGGAAGAAAGCAAGACAATGGGCAATGTAAAACTGGAAGTTAAAACTCCCTATACAAATATCATTGATGCCATCAGTCACGGGGCAAGTGATGGCATGAAAATATCTGTCAATGTTATTGCGATGATTATCGGCTTTGTTGCATTGATTGCTTTGGTAAATTATGTACTTGGAAAATTTGGCTATTGGTCGCACTTACCATTTACACTTACGTTAGACTGGATTTTCGGAAAATTATTTTATCCCTTAGCATGGTGTATGGGTGTGCCTTCTCAGGATGTCAGTACTGTTGCGACACTGATGGGACAAAAACTCACTATCAATGAATTTATTGCCTTTTTAAATATGACAAAAGGCGGATTAACCCCGATGACAACTAAAGGCTTACTGATCGCCAGCGTTGCTATTTGCGGATTTGCAAATTTCAGTTCGGTAGGTATGCAGATTGGCGGTATCGGTGAGTTAGTTCCGGAACGCAGGGCTGATTTAGCAAAACTAGGAATGAAGGCATTGTTGTGCGGAACCTTAGCATCTTATCTGTCTGCCACCATTGCCGGTATTCTGATGTAATTATTTCTGAAAATATTTATTCATAAAATTCATTATCATTTGCGTAAAGACTTTGTCTTTATACAAACCACTTCCGCAGGCTATGGAGCCGAAAGAAAGTATCCCATTATTTTTATTTTCTGTGATTACTATTTCTCCTCCTCCATTATCAGGATTTGTTCCTTTAGCTAATAAGATGGTATGCGGTGATGAATTATTATTCATCTTATCCATTTCATCACCACTTAAACCGCGGTTATCAATTCCGGATTTGCCAAACTCATCTTCATTCTTCACCGCACAATTTTTGAATATCCAGTGTCCTGCGCTTTTTACTTTGTAAGAACAATACGTTTCATAACCTGCATCCGTAAATGCATTTCCCCAGTATTTCGCTTCATTAGAATAACTGGTACGCCAGTTTCCCGCAGGAATCAATGTATTATCCAGAAAGGTGCCGTCTTTCCGGCATTCCACTGTCTGATAATTATTAGAAAATTGAATTTTATAATATGCCTGATTTCCGCCTAAACAAATAATATTTTTAGTGGAAGAAAAATCTGAAAGCATGTCAAACATTTTCGTTGAAAAATACTCGCAGTGCTGCGCGAATACAATTGTATTCGCCTCTTTAAATAATTCAGGATGTGCCTCTAAATAATAATCCGGATACACATTACAACCGTATTTTTCATAAAAGAATTTATAGACATTGTTAAAGACAAATAGATCATGTCCTACCAACAGTGAATCAAATAAACAAGAAACCAGCGGACGTTGTGTCGAAATGTGATACACACAGCTATCGTCTTTTGTATTTACGTAAAAACATTTTCCCTTATAATAATTATAAGCCTGCCATGTTGTAACAGGTGCCAGTACAATCAGTTTTGAAACCGACTTACTGTTGATGATGACCGGAACATTGAATGTGGTTGTTTCATCTTTTAGCTGTACACAATAGATACCGGGTGACAGCGTATCTGTTGCTATAGTAATTACATTATTATTATTACTTACATTAATTGCAGTTATTTTCCGGAATTTATAACTATCAACCGGTTTTAAAATTTGAACAGATTTAAGATGTGCTGCATTCTGCAATTTGACTTTGATGATTTCACCTTGCGTGTAAACTATTTTATCTGTATATCCTGTTAGTTTTGTTTCATAAGTTTCGCGTGGTTTGGTATTTACACATGGATTCTTAAAGAGTATCGCATTTGTTTTTACCTCATTCAGCACTGCAGTAATTCCATATATTCTGATACGCCTTTTCAACTCGTCTTTGTATTGGTCTTTGGTGATTCCCTGATTCTGGAAAACAATGTCCAGCATTTTGTTATCTAACAGCCCTGCATAGTTTTTTTCATTTGCATTCTTTCTGTAAAATGCCAGTTCATTCAGGATATCATAAGTTAGCGGATTGAAAATAAAATAAGGTAAAGAATCCTCATAAGGAAAATCTTTAAATTCAGTAATTTGCAAGCTGTCGATAAAGCAAGTTTCTTTTGCCCAATTGTAAGCATATATTTTCAGTTTACCATTTGTAATAGTATCGGGCGTTTTAATAAAAAGATGTATATAGTACCACTCTTTGCTGTTATCAATAAATGTCGGATATTTCGATCCAATCCATTCAGACCAACCCGGTTCTGCTGCCAAATTCACAGTATATTCTTTTGACTTTACTTTTATTTTTAAATAATAATATGTAGAAGGTTCTACATTAGCTTCTACCGTAAAACCGAAAGTATGATTATCTGAAAGTTGTACTGCATGAACCATACTCGTGTCAGCAAAGCCTAATGAACCAAGATTGTAATTCTGATACTGGCCTTCTTTTGAGTTTACAGTAAATAAGACATTCTTAACCGGTAGATGATTCTGTGTACAGCTTATAAGGCTACATGCAATTATGAATATCAGATTTTTCATCTATAAAATGTTTCTCAAAATATCTTAATCAAATTTAATATTATTTGTAGGCAATATTGTATCTATTATTTTCCATTTATCACCATAACATTTTAAGATATAATTTATGTGCTTTAAAAAGAAACTTAAAAAAATAACCCATTTCTTTAATAACGCATTTACAAACTTAGCATTTTTATGCTAATTTGTATCTTTGTTATTACATGCCGACTGAAACTACCTTACCGGACATTATTAAGAATCTACCGAAAAACCCCGGTGTTTATCGCTATTATGACAAAGAAGGAAAGTTGCTGTATATTGGAAAAGCAAAAAATTTAAAAAACAGGGTTTCATCTTATTTTGTAAATAAAGATCATTCTTTTCGCATACAATTAATGGTGCGTAAAATTCACAACATTGAATATTCTATTGTATCTACCGAGAAAGATGCATTACTTCTGGAGAATGCATTGATTAAAGAGTTTCAGCCAAGATATAATATCAGCTTAAAGGATGACAAGACATTTCCATATATTAAAATTGTCAACGAACAATTTCCAAAAATTTATTTTACAAGAAATTATCAAAACGACGGGTCGGAATATTTTGGTCCGTATACATCTGTAGGTCATGTACGCTCTATCTTAGAACTGATAAAAAAATTGTATCCCATACGTAGTTGTTCTCTTCCGTTATCTGAAAAAAATATTAATGCAAAAAAATTTAAAGTTTGTCTTGAATATCATATAGGTAATTGCTTAGGTCCGTGTGTTGGGTTTCAATCCAAAGAAAATTATGATAATAATATTGAACAGATCCGAAAAATTGTGAAAGGAAGACTGCAGGAACTCCGTTCTATTTTAAAAAAACAAATGCAGGATTATGCAGACAAACTGGAGTTTGAGAAAGCAGAAAATATTAAAACAAAATTAGAGTCGCTGAAAGAATACATTACAGATTCAACCATTGTGAATCCAGGGCTTGGCAATTTTCATGTGTTTGGATTTACAGAAGATGAAAAGAAAGCATACATCAATTATTTGTACGTATTTGAGGGAACCATCATTAAAACAAAGGCTATCACTTTACAGAAAAACCTCGAGGAAACTAAGGAAGAATTAATGCAATTTGCAGTCGTAGATACGATAGGAAATACAAATGAAAAAATGGATGTGTTACTTCCTTTTGATGTTATTATTGAAAATGATTGTATTCAGATTGCTATTCCAAAAATCGGGGATAAAAAACAAATTGTAGAACTGGCACAACGCAACGCATTATTTCAAAAACAAAAAGGAAAAGAAAAAACCAAACCGGATAACACGACACGCATACTAGAATTGATGAAAGAAGAATTAAAATTACACGACTTGCCTGTGCACATTGAATGTTTTGATAATTCTAATTTTCAGGGAACAAATGCTGTTTCTGCCTGTGTAGTGTTTAAGAATGCAAAACCAAGTAAAAAAGATTACCGACATTTTAATGTAAAAACCGTGGTAGGTGCAGATGATTTTGGCACTATGAAAGAAATTGTATATCGCCGTTATAACAGAATGATCATTGAAAACCAGCCTCTGCCTAACTTAATAGTAATTGATGGCGGAAAGGGGCAGCTAAACGCTGCTATGGAAAGTATTTACGATTTAAAACTGGGAGAAAAGGTACAGGTGATTTCTATTGCAAAACGCCTGGAAGAAATTTACTATCCGAATGATCCGTTTCCATTACACATCAGCAGGAAATCTGATACGTTAAAAGTCATACAGCAAATCCGGAATGAAGCTCATAGATTTGGAATTACTTTTCATAGAAATAAACGTGATAAAGGCACGCTCAAAACAGAATTAAGCGATATTAAAGGAGTTGATGAAATGATAGCCAACAAACTTTTACAGGAATTTGGTTCTGTAAAAGCGATTGAAAAAACTGCATTACCTGAATTAGAAAAATCTATCGGTAAGGCAAAAGCAAAACTGGTTTTTGATTTCTTTCAAAATAAAAACGTCTAGCCTGAGGCTAGACGTTTTTTTATATTATCAGGAAATTTTTAATATTCCCAAAGGTCATGTTCAAAGTTGAACAATTCCTGTTTTTTAGCTTCAGATTCATACAAGATATCAATTCCGGATTTGTAATCCTTGATACGAAAATCCTGCACATTATCTACTTTATAAATATAGCTTCCGAATAAACGTAAAGCATATACCTGATCCCAGTTCAAACGAACACCATTAGGAAATGGATTGTATGCAGTAGAGTTTACTAAAGTCTGGCGTAAACTTGGGAAATACACCCAGAATACAGGAACTTCACCACGGAAATCACCTGTTGTAGGATCATAATTATCATACAAAGGACAAATACCCATAATACGCACTTCCATAGTAGAAGTTTGTTTATTGAAGAACCAAACTTCTTTCAAACGCAATTTGTTTACGTTATTCCAGTTTACTTCTTTAGTAATTACCTGAAGTGTCTGTATACCTGTTCCCGGATCGGTTACATATATAGAGTCAACACCACCACCTGCTACGTTCAATGCTTCTTTCGGATCGATTGGAGTAGTAAAATCATCATCCATACCGCTGTAAACCTGGCATTTTCCGCCTTGTACTGCATCTAACAATACTTGTATAAACGGAGCTTTAGGCCATTTGAAATGCAAATTAATTTTTTCTCTTAAGTCAATTACACGCCAAACATTTTTCCACCAGAATACATCGGCTTCACGAATCGGCTCATAACCCATGGCTACACGTTTCCCTGTAATCTCTTGTACCCAAGGTAATTTTTGAACCTCCGTTTTAAGATTATTGGAGTCAATCATAGAAGCGGTGGCAGCACCGGGAGCTAAAGTTGCAGGCTGTGTTGCAGCAGACTGAGCCGCTGCAGCTGAAGCTGAATCCGTAACCGGAGCTGAGGCAGAGATTGCAGGATCTGTTGCTGGAGTTTCTGTAGCACCATTACTCATAACAGTACTGTCACTGCCAGAACTGCTTTGGCTAACTGTGGAAGATGTTGATTTTTTCTTAGTTGGCTTCTTCTTAGTACCTGCTGCAGTAGCGGTAATAGAGATGGCACCCACCAACATCAACAACCAACCTAATTTTTTAATTTGCATGTTCATCTTATTCAGAATATATTATTAATCGATTTTAAATGCTATGCCAGGAATTTTACGTGATAAGCCATCCGGACCTCTCACTTTAATTTCTTCTATATAAAAAATATCACCTGGTTTTGCTTTTTTAACAAAGTCTTTCATTGGAGCACTAAAATACGGGCCTGTTGCAGAAGCAATACCCGGATCTTGTAATTTAGGCTGATAGAACATATTGAAACTCAATACCTCAAATTTAGCATCAAAGTCAAAATTTTCTAAGTCTGCAACAACACCTTGTTGTGCTTTCCAAACACCTGCATTCATTCTTCCTCCGGGTTGACCTGAAACTTTAGCAACCGGATTTGGAATTAACTTCACACGGAAAGGAAATGCACCATAGTTTTTGCCATTCGCTGTTACATTTACATTTGTAGCACCTTGCGTTGTAACACGTACTTCATATTTACCTCCGGCTCCTGAAATGGAGCCGTTAGTCATGGATACATTTAATTTAGCGTTTGCAACACCTGCAGCAGAAACCTGAACAGGGTTTGGAACGCCAATATAAAATACGTTCATCTTAGTTGGTGACACAGTAGCAAAAGGAGCAGCTACGGTATATTTAAATTCAGGTAATGGATAGTTAGTAACAGCATTTGTTTTAGGATTTCTCAAAGAGATGCTACCTTTTAAGTCATATTCACCAACTCCGGGTGAAGAAGAATAATGAGCAACACCTTTATCATCCGGACGAAGTCCGGCACCATTAACATTTACTGAAACGTTATCATTTTTTGAACTTGTTGCAGCTAAGAATACATTTGCTTCAAATTTTTCACCTTGTAAAATATATGCAGACGGAGAAGTAATTTGCGCAGAGAAAGAGTTGAAGACTACTTCGTCCGGTTTTAATTCTTCAGAACTACCTATTTTAGAAAAGAAATAGGAAACCAAAATACCTTCCGATGCTTTAATATCCGATAACATCTTAGTCAACATAGTCATCGATGCAATTGGAGGCATTTGATAAAAATTATCCATTGCCCAGTCACCTTTTGGTTTTTGAGGATTTGTAGAAAGAGGTACTTTATTTAAAACATTTTCAACATCTGCGGTATCAATCAGAGAAGTAAATTGTGATTTAAACTCGTCAATTTTCTTTTTCAACTCATATCCTTTCTTTTGTTCTTCAATAAAATAACGGGTAGAAGCATCTAAATCATCCTGACGTTTCATAGGTGCACCTTCTTCTCCAGGTCCACCGGCTTGTGTTATTATACCATCCTGCAATGTTTTGATATAATCCTGAAGTGTTTTAGACATTTCAATCATTTTATCAGCTTTCGCCTGATATTTTGGGATTTCAGCGTTACCCGGTTCTTTTAATTTTTTGTATTCAAAAGCTTTGTAATTCACTTTTGAGTTTACATCTAATAAAGTATTTGAACTTACTAAACTGTTATTTATAGTACGGAATGCATTTAAGATTTCAGCAGATACATTTAATGCAAGTAGCGCAGTTAGCACCAGGTACATTAAGTTAATCATCTGCTGCCTGTTTTCCTTAGGAATAGACATATTTTTATAATTTTTTTAGGTTAAAAATTAATACAGATGATTATATTATGAACGCATTGCAGAAAGCATATTTCCGTAAATACCGTTTAATTTTTCAAGGTTACCAGCTAAGCCGCCCATTTGATTTTTGAATTTCTCAGTATCCGCTAATGAACCTTCTAAGCTTGTCATAGCAGTACTTAAGTTACCAATGAATTTATTCATTGTTTTCAAATGTGTATTAGTGTCTTGTAATTCCATTTCATAAACAGCATTTAAAGCCGCTAAGTTTTTAGTAGCGCTTTGTACTTGAGAATGATATTGTGCAGCATCTCCTGAAGCAGCAGCTAATTTGCTCATGCCTTCAGCAGCGTTTGAAAAAGATTCTTTAACACCGTTTAAAGAAACTGCAGCATTTTTTGCAGATACAGCAAAGTCATTAGATGCCACTGTAGCATCTGCCAAACTGCCCATTTTACCTACATTATCTGCGAAATTTTTCAAATTATCTCCGAATCTTGTTACCAAATTCTGGTCAACCTTTGCAGCTTCTAACATTTTATCCATTTCAGCAGAAATTGATTTTTTATTTCCTGCACCTGCAATAGCAGCAGAGGAGGAAGCAGCATCGCTATCATACATATCCAAACCCGGATAGTATTTTTCCCAATAGTAATCTGGTTCTGGTGGAACGATACCTGAAATAGCGAAAATTACTGCTTCAGTCAAAAGACCAACAGTTAATGCATAAGATGCCCAAGATAAGTGTAAGATTTTTGCCCAAGCACCAATAATTACTATTGCAGCACCCACACCGAATAGTAAATTTTTTAAGGTTTTAAATTGTTTGGTTTTAAAATACGGAGTTGCCATAAACTTTTTTAATTTATTTGGTTAGTTATTAATGAGTTAACGTTAAATAATAAAAATTATTTGATTTTATTTGCCAAAATCGTTCATTGATCTACCCATGAAAGGTAATAAACATCTGAAACCAACATAAGATTTTGCTGAATCCTGGTATTCATAAGATTTTGTACCGCATTGTAAGAAGTATGCGATATCTTTCCATGAACCACCTCTGATTACTTTGCGTTTCATAACATTCGGATCTTCTTCTTTAGCATCATATCTAAAGTCAGGTTGTTTGTCATGAATAAATGCATTTGCATCATCTTCATATGCAGTTGAAGTCCATTCTGCAACGTTACCAGCCATATTATATAAGCCATAATCATTAGGCCAGTACGATTTTGCATTTACTGTGTAGAAACCACCGTCTTCAGGGTAATTACCTCTGCCCGGTTTAAAATTAGCTAATAAGCATCCTTTTGTGTTTCTTATATAAGGACCTCCCCAAGGATACGGAGATAAATTTCTTCCGCCTCTTGCAGCATATTCCCATTCATATTCAGTTGGTAAACGAAACTGGTCTAAAGGAGCTTCTTTCTGAGTTGATCTGTAATCATTCCATTTCAACGTTCTCCAGGCACAAAATGCATTACATTGATCCCAGGTAACACCTACTACAGGATAATCATCATAAGCAGGATGCGTAAAATAAGAGCGTGTCATTGGTTCATTATAAGAATATACGAAATCTCTGATCCAAACCATTTCGTCAGGATAGATAGAAATCTTCTTTTTTTCCATAAATGCACTTCTTGGCTTAACATTTTTATCCGTTGGTCTTTGCTCAGCTGCTTCTTTCCATTTAAACCATGTATAAGAATATTCCAGTTTACGTGGATCTATTTCTTTTTTTCCATTAATACGGTCAGCTTCAGAATAGAATAAGGGATCCAATTGTGATCCTTCTTCTGTTACGCTATTACCTGTTGACCAATCCATATCAATAGGCATATCCCAGTTGATTGATTGTTTGCCGTTATCACCTTCTTTTACGTGATCACCTCCTAACATCTGATGCGAGATAGAATCACGTACATATTCCACAAACTGACGATATTCATTATTAGTGATTTCAGTTTCATCCATGTAAAAGCCAACAATCGATAATTGTTTCATTTTGGTATTGAAAGCATAATTGACATCCTGATCTGAAGGACCGGCATGAAATACACCGGATGGTACATAAACCATTCCGTAGGGCAATAGATTATTATCCCATTTCGGGCGATCCTGAGCACCGATAAGCTGACCATCTGTGCCTGAGCCGCCTTTGCAACTAGCTAATAATACCGCTATTACTGCGATTAATGAGAATTTTAAATTATTCATCTTAGTTGTTTACGTTTTATCCTAAAATAAGATGTAAAAATAACGAAAAATTATGTTTACTTGTACACCTGAGTTGACATTTTATCCAAAATATTAATAATCAATTTACAAAAACCGTGGATTGTTGATAATTTTTGGGTTTTTATAAATCTTGTTATTGGGTAAAAAATAGGTTAATGTAATTTCATGAGAACCTTTATTTACCGAATTTAACTTAGTTAAAGATACATCATAACTGTAAATTATGCAAATATTTTTCACGGGACCAATACTAATTATTGGTGATAACGACTCAAATGACTTTTTATTGTACCCTCTGACATTCACTCCAAGCGCAACATAATCCTTATATCCGACCATAAAGCTAAAATCTGTCTGGAATTCTTTAAAATCTGTGTTCAGTATCACAGAAGGCTTTACAGAGAAACTTTCCCCGATTTTAATCTTACTGCCTGCATAAACCTGTAATACTCCGCCATACTTTGGTTTCAGATTTTTGCTGTTCCCTTTAAATTTATCTTTTGCATTAATAAGATTGCTGTAAACTAATCCGGCTTCTATGTATTTATGAGTAAATGAAATGCCCACTGAAAGATTTGGACGAATGCTTTTTTGAAGCTGATTGGATAGCGCATCATCATTCAGGTTTGTTCCTGTGCCTTGCGGTGTGATTAACTTACTACCATCCAGTTTCGAAAAAGTAGCACCTGCATTTAAAGCAACCGCAATTTTTAATTTTTTCTTGATATCCTGAATAAATGCATACCCAACATTAAATGATGTGTTTGTATAAGCACCCAACATTTCATTGGAGATATTCATACCGATACCTCCATGTGCCTGCGGGAGATTTGCGTCAGCAAAAATATTGATGGTTCTTGGTTGTCCTTCTAACTTTGCCCACTGGTATCTGTAATTTGCTCCGAAGTTTATTCCATCATTCTTTCCATAGAATGCAGGATTAGTTACTTGAGGAATGAACATATAATGTGTACTAATGGATTGTATCTGCGCATATGAAACGCATGTCCAGAAGCACAAGGCTATATAGATAATCTTTTTTATGGAAGCAGACATATTGTAAAAATAGGAAAGAAAAATGAAATTTATCTGCCTTTCTTATTGGCTCCAGTAATGTATTTTTTTATTGCATCCACTAAAGATGGATTTTCCGGTGTCGGCGCAAAAATATTGATATTATTCTTATGTGCTTTAACCGCTTCTGCTGTAGAATTTCCGAAAATAGCTAAGCGTGTTTCGCTTTGGCTGAATTTTGGAAAATTCGTATATAAAGAATCTATTGCAGACGGGTTAAAGAAAACCAGCATGTCGTATTTCACGTCACTTAAATCTGATAAATCACTGGCAACCGTTTTATAAATAAATGCTTCGCTGTAGGGTATATTATGTTTGGTAAAAGCTTCTGCTAATGCTTTATCCCGTACATCAGAACAAGGCAATAAAAATTTACCGTCTTCTTTGTGTTTTAAAATCACTTCCATCAGCTTCGGCATTCTTCCGTCGCCATAAAATACTTTGCGTTTTCTATACTGAATAAATTTCTGTAAATACAATGCAATTGTTTCACTGTTACAGAAATATTTATTGTCTTCGCTGATTTTTATACGAAGCTCTTCACAGATACGGAAATACTGTTCGATTGCAATCCTGCTTGTAAAAACAACACAGGAATATTGCTCGATATAAATTTTTTGTTTTCTGAAATCAGCGGCAGGAATACCTTCCACGTGTGTAAAAGGGCGCCAGTCTAGTTTGATTTTAAACTGCAGTGCTAAATCAATGTAAGGTGATTTTCCAAGCTCCGGTTTTGGCTGTGAAATCAATATTGTCTTTACAGGTTTTGATGTTGCTGAAGTAACTATAGTTGGTAATGGTTTTACTTCCATCAATATTTTTTTGTCTGCTTTCGGAACTGCTTTTGTAACAATCGGTTTTGCTTCTATTTTCTTTTCAACTATAAGTTTTGTCGGTTTTACAACTGCAGTTTTATTTTTGATAACCGGAGTTTTTGCTGCTTTCTTACTTTTCACAGGTTCAGCTTTTACAGCTTTTGCCGACGCTTTTTTAGCAGGTTTTGCGGGCGCTGCTGTTTTTTTAATAGATGGTTTAACCGCGGAATTTTTTTTAGCCGTTGCACGTTTTTCTACCACTTTTTTAGCCATTGTTCCGATTTTTTATTCTATTAGATTAAACTATATTATTCAAAATATACTTAGCCAGTAACAGCATGGGAATGATTTTGAAAGCGCAAATATAAAGAAAAAAATGAAGCTTGTAAGGTATGCGTATATTGCTCATTAGTTGATAACTCCTTACAATGTTGAAAACAGCATATCCTGTAAAACAAATCGACATTAAAATTGTCATGAAATTATAGGAAACATTGCCGTTGTATATATATATTAGCATTAAAACCAACAGAACTATGCTTAAAAGAAATTCAGCGAAAAGGTTTTGAAGGAAAAAAGCCTTGAATGTCTCTTGCGTTTGAATTACAAAGTTGAAAACAAATTCTATTACATTTTTTATTGTAAAAAACAAACCTAACAAAATCCAGATATTAAAAAAATACAGATATTGAAAAGAAGTAAATTCATCTTTTTTGAAAAAATGCAATCCGATATAAACGACTAAGGAAAGAATCGAAATTTTTAAAATATAGATGGATAAAATTGCTAAAAGCGAATCGTATTTTTTGCTTTTATAAAAAATTAAAAACTTCTTTACACTTGCAATTCCTTCCAGTAAGGAGAAAGAAAAATCGTCAAAAATAAGGCGAAGTATCAATAATATCAAGAAGATTCCGATTGTGATGTATAAAAAAGAAGGGCTTTTTACAGGATGTTTTTGTTTTTGAATCAGAATATTTCCACCCGATGTCTTATGAATATCTATGGCCGATACAAGCTTGTTCCATTTTACAGAATCTACTTTATTTTTTAAAACCGAATCTCTGAAAAGTGGATTGAATGAGGTAGTATCATTTTTAGAAAATGAGATTAATGAAGCAAACAACAAAATGAACAAGAATGAATATCTCTTAAAAAGTTGCGACATAACCAAAGTGTAATTTAGAATTTCGAAAATCAACGGATTTGTCTTTTTGCTGACCAAGTGCATAGGTAAGCCCAAAAATACCAATTTTAGTTTCAAAAGTAATACCTGCACCAAAACCAAATGGAAAATCATGGAATACTGCATTATTAAATTTTCTGTCAACAAATGCTGCGTCCATGAATACAAAGAAATAGGAATTCCTCTGAATAAGCATTCTGTATTCCAAAGTAGCAACGTTATAAGTACTTGCAAGAATAGATTGTTCATCAAAACCGCGTAAAAGCTTGCTACCGCCGATTCTCAGTAATTCATTTTTTAATAGATTCTGATTAAATACGGCGCCGCCATTTACGCTGAACTTTAAAATATGCCGTTGCTTTTTACCTAACGGCAAATAATAATTTCCTATCCAGAAAATATCACCTTTAATTGATTTCTTTTTAATACTGTCGTATAAACTTGCGTAATTGAAGTCCGAAAATCCGTCCTGCAAAGTCGTAATCTGGTTATTCTCTTTTATCTTTTTTGTCCCTACAGAACCGGTTAATTTTAAATCATACCCTTTGTGCGGATTAAACAAATAATCCAGATTTTCATAATATGCCTGTACGCCATATTGATTATAGGCAGCATCTAAATTGTTCGGCAATTTTCTATTCAGTTTTGCATAGGTTGTATCTGCAGTAAGGACAATAGTCTGAAAATATTTGTAAAAACCTTTGATGTAATTATTAGAACCCGTGATATATGGCAAGCCTAGTTGCCACGCTAAATCCAGAGAAGAAGAATCCCGTTTATCCAGATTAAAAGTAAAGTTGACACCAATCGGCGCGTTTAACAAATAGGGATAATTAAAACGAACATCCAGCGATTGTGATTGACGCTGCAATTTCAACCACTCCAGATAAATCTCTTCACCACGTTTAAACGCGTTTTGTAAATGCACGCGCACTTGGCCTGTAATCAAAATTTTTCCTCTGTTGCTTCCCGGCAAAAAACCAATCAGGAAATCAAAAGAATTTACTTTTCGTTTATCCAGATACAAATGAATATCGGCTTTATTATCCCTGAATAAAATATTACTCGGCTGGCGGATAACCGCATAGGGCAGTTTCTGTAACAGTTTATCAATTTTTTTTATGCGCGATTCATTGTAAGGTTGTTTACTTTTTAAAGAAACATAATTTTGTATAAATCCTTTGGTCAGTTTGGAGGTACCATGATTAATAAAGCTATCAATTGTAATCAATCTTCCTTTATCAATATTATAATTAAAAGTCAGCGAACTGTCACTTAATAAGATACTATCTGAAGTGGCTTTAGCAAAAGGATAACCGCTATTTTCAAGATTACTGATTAATTTTTCTTTCGTAATATCTGCATTGTAAACATTTGTCGAAACAGTTTTCCTTTTTCTTTTTGTCAGTTCTATACTCGGATTTTTTACGTTGTATTTTTTCCCCGTATGAAGCATAGAAAAAATGGAATCGTGTTGTTGCTTTATGCTGTCAAAAGATGCTTCGAGATAGCCCTGATCAATTAATATCTGTTGCGTGGTTTTTAAATATTGCTGCGCATCTTTTTCATTTTTAAAACTCTGTTTTTCTTTTACTTTTACAATGCCTTTATCTTTCTGAATAAACAAATGAACACTTTGCGCAAAAAATATCTGCGGGCAAAAAAGAAAGAATAGTATTTGTACAATTTTAATTTTCAATTAAACGACATTATCTGTTTCCCAAAGTTATCAATAATTACGCATTCCTCATTACCTTGCAGCATCATGGCCGGCATTTATTTACATATTCCGTTTTGCAAACAAGCATGTACCTATTGCAATTTCCATTTTTCGACTTTGTTAAAATACAAAGATGATGTTTTAAATGCCATGCTGAAAGAAATTCAGCTGCAAAAAGATTTCTTTAAAGATAAAACGATTATAGAAACTATTTATTTCGGCGGAGGTACACCAAGTTTGCTTTCTACAAAAGAAATTAACGCATTACTGAATGAAATAAGCAAACATTTTACTGTTTCTGTTAATCCTGAAATTACTATGGAAGCCAATCCGGACGACCTTTCCGCAGCATATTTATCTGCACTAAAAAAAGAAACAGCTGTTAACAGATTCAGCATTGGAGTACAATCATTTTTTGACGACGATTTACGTTATATGAACCGTGCGCATAATGCAAATGAAGCAATTCAATGTATTCAATACGCGCAGGAAATCGGTTTTAATAATTTGTCCGTGGATTTAATTTATGGTACTCCAACGATGAATAATGAACACTGGCTGAAAAACATACAAACTGTTTTTGAGTTGAAAGTGACGCATGTTTCCTGCTATGCACTGACAGTAGAAGACAAAACGGAATTAGCGAGTCAGATAAAAAAGAAGAAATCGTTAGAACCTGATGATGAACAAATGGCACAGCAGTTTTCTATTTTACTGGAGGAGATGAGTAAGCATCATTATACGCATTATGAGATTTCTAATTTTTGTATGGAACCTTATTTTGCAAAACATAATACGAATTACTGGAAAGGCATCCCCTACTTAGGAATCGGTGCATCTGCGCATTCTTATGATGGCGTGAAACGCTATTGGAATATAGCGAACAACACGACCTATGCAAAAAAAATAAACGAGAATAAATTAGCAAATGAGAGTGAAATTTTATCAGAAGCGGATGCATATAATGAATATGTAATGACAAATATCCGTACAATTTTTGGTGTAGATAAAAGTGTGATTCAGGTAAAATTTGGTAATGAATTTTTGCAGCATTTTTTACTGGAAATCTCTCCTTTTATTGAAAATAAATGGGTAACGGAAACAAATGGAATTTATATTTTAACGAATTCAGGAAAATTATTCTGCGATTATATTACTGAGAATTTATTTATAGAAAATAATAATCTTAACCACATAGAAACATAGTAAAATGCTATGTCAAAAAATTTATCTCTATGAATTTTATGAGAACAATTTGGTTTATTAATTTCAAAACATTTATTCAGAAGTACATCATAGTCTAATAAAAACTATGTTTCTATATGTTTAAGAAATTGTTTATGTATTTTTAGAAAATGAAAGGACCGAAAGAATTTTACTTTAATATTTTTAATGAACTGATTCCATTCAATAAATACATAGGCTTGGAATTAGCAGAAATTGAAGATGGTTTTGCAAAAGCTACTATGAAATTCAAACCTGAATTAGTGGGCGATGTGAGAATAAAAGCGATACACGGTGGTGTGATTTCCGCTGCTATGGATGCGGTCGGAGGACTGGCCGGCGTTACTACACTAAATTCGATGGAAGACAAAATTGTAACGGTGGACATGCGCGTTGATTATATCCGTTCGGCACGCAATACTGATTTAATTATTGAAGCAAGAATTGTACGCAGCGGCAATAAAATCATCACTACGAATATGCAGGTATTTGCTGCCAATGACAATACTTTAGTAGCTGAAGGCAGAGGCGTTTATCATGTGAGCAGGAAAAAGAATGATTAGATTTTTATCTCACAAATAAATACACTACATAGAACAACAACAGCAAAAACAGAAATCTGCATTTCCATAAATTCAAGGTCAGTTTTTTGCCCATCCAAAGCAGCCCTGCTACTAATAATGTAATTCCAATCAGAATAAAAATATCAGTATTAAATGCCTTGTTATATTGTATCGGTTGAATGAATGCTGCAACTCCTAACATGCCCAATATATTCAGCATGTTTTGTCCTACCAGATTGCTGACCTCAAATTTTGACTGATTAGATTTTGTTATCATCATCCAGTATAACATTACAATAGAGCCTCCGAACGACAAAATAAACTGCCCTAAAAAACGTTGCGATAAATCAAATTTCCTTGAAATGTCTACCAAGTTGTCTACCACTAAAACACCGCCCGCAACTAAGCCTGTAATACCTGTTATAAACAGAACAATCGAAAACCAAACTGCATAATACGCCGGGGTTTCTTTTTCTTCATCAAACCAGATTGTATGATGTTTTTTTACGTTGAAATATCCATACGTCATAAATAAAACAAACAAAGCAAGTAAGATACACGCTTCTTTTCGGGTAATCCAGAAAGCGTTTATTTCCGGAGAAGAAATTCCTTTATTCGCAATAAAATATAATATTACTGCACTAACAATTAAGGACGAAAGTCCGATACTTGCTGTGTTTTTGTTTGACCTGATGGGCCGGAAAAAACCCGTAATACTTAATATACCCAGCAGATTAAAAATACAGCTGCCGATTATCGTTCCCATGACCAAATCAAAATATCCGTTGTATGCCGCAAGCAATACCGTGAATATTTTTGGTAAAGAAGTACCGAATGCAACAACGGTAAAACTCACCATCGTTTCAGGTAGTTTCAGCCTGCGTGCTATGGATGCAGCACCATCTATTAACATACTTGAACCTCTGTTTAACAAGAAGAAACCGATGAGTAATAAAGGGATGTTTAGTATTAATGAGATGTTCTGAATCTGCATACTCAATAATACAAAAAATAGTAGTAAGTCGTGAGCAATAAGCCGTAAGACGTATACAACAGATATAAAAAAGTCATCGAATAACGATGACTTTTTGCTTATTACTTATTACTTACTACTTATGACTATAACGTGTATGTCATTTTGCAGATACCCATTAATCCTATAACAGGTGCACCTACGAAATATTGTTGTTTTCTGTTGTATAAATTAGAAAGTGACAACGTTACATTGTAATGGTCTTTCATGAATTTCGGTGTGTATGAAATATCCAGATCCATATCATGTGTGGCTGCTGTACGCCCGATAAAATTGCCTGATAACACTGGGAATCCTGCGCTCCATTTGAATTTCACACCAACATTTAATCCTATTTTTTCTGAATTATAATTCACACCTACATTTACTCTGTGTTTTGGTGAATTCAGTGCCACATATCCTAAAGGTGCACTGTCAACTGATACAGAATCTTTATCTACAAAAGAATAATTTGCTGATAGTGAAATTCCTTTTGGCAAATACAAGTTTGAATTAAAATCTACACCATATACCGTTACATCACCAATATTTCTTGTTACCAATAACATATTTGGTCCGTTTGCTTCTTTTGGGGAAATAACGCCGATTGGTAAGTTCTGTATTGCTTTCCTGATAAGACTTACAAACTCATCGCTCGCTGTTCCGTTTTTGTTGCCGCCAAATTTTACACTCTGATCTAAAAATGCATTCATCGCTAACTGCAGCACCGGATTTAAATTGTTATAATTCTGAATGATTTGGGGTGCAAGATATGCCATCAGCTGTGCGTCATCGAACATTACAGCCGGTGTCAATAATTGTACAGGTGCTAAATAGTTTTTAAAATCCGTACGGTATACATCTACCTGCATACCAAACATTTTTCCAATCACCCCTTTATAACCTAATTCATAAGTATAAGTGGTGGTTGGTTTCAGTCCTGAAATATCTTTTGTTTTCTTCCATCTGTCATTATTAGGCTCAAACAATTGTTTACCTGTGTTCAGGTTTTTCACTACTTGATTTATATCATTCGGAATAGTTTGCGGTACAATAGAATTTACTACCGCATTAATAATAGGCAGTATCGGTGAGTTATTATCAATATCTGCCTGTGCACCAAACTGACCTCTGATAGCTGTTAAAATTCCGCTCCATCCTGTAGCATTAAAAGATAAATCCCCTACGTCGTGATACTGACCTGATGTACCATATGGTGAAGCAAACTGAGGCAACACCTGTCCGTCATAATTTGGATTCGCATTAAAACTATAATTGAATCCCGAATTAGGTGTTCCTAAATTCCTTACTTCAATCCCTTGCGGTATTTCTCCTTGTTTTACATCTACAAAATAAGCTGCTGATGCCGGATTTTTGAAAGCCCTGTTAAACGTAAAACGTAAATTATGTCCTGTACCCGGTTTGTAAACAAGTGCCACTTTTGGAGAGAATAATACTTTTTTTACTGCTGTATTATAATCCAAACGAGTGGCAACGATAACACTGAATCGCGGATGCAGTTTATAGTCACCCTGTAAATAAACACCATATTCATCAATGGCATCTTTATCTTCATATTTTCCATTTAAAGTTCCGTCTGTATTTGGTCTTGTAAAAAATGCATCAAATCCATATACTAAATTCACACGTTTTTTGAACTCGTATGAATGTTGTACCTGAACAGAATACATGTGTGATTTGTCGATATAGCGGCCGCCTACAGGTACAAAATATGTATTGTGCGAATTGTTTCCATTCACATACGCCTGTACAAATAAATTCTTCCATGTAAATCTCACCTGTGCCCATGAATAAGTCCAGTTTTTATTTTGCAGTGCACCAATCGGACTTGGTATAATTCCGTTACTTACGTTTACACCGCCGGCAAGTACAATATTAAAGTCTTCTTTTATCTGGATATCATAGCGTGAATCTACCTGTCCGTTTAATATTTTTTCATCTCTTTCATTTTTTACAGCAACGCCTCTTCCGTTCGGATCATAACTGCCATCCGGTCTTTCATAATAAATGGTATCGCCTGATGCTTTGAATTTTATGATGGAGGCAGGATCAAATAAATCACTATATCGCCAGTCATGTCCTGTAAAAAGTTGTCCTGAAACTTTTATTCCCATTTTTACATTTGGGTTTTTTACATGAATAGTATCACCTACATAAAAACCCATAGAGAATAATACACGTTGCGTAAACTTATCATAATCGAATTTTGGATTCGCACGATTAATATCTGTCAATGTATCTTTTATCTTTACACGTGCACCGACAGAAGTCCAGAATTTTATTTCTTGGTATTTTAAAGGCGATTTTGTAATGATATGTATAACACCCTGATTTGCATTGGGTCCGTATAATGCTGCTGCAGGTCCTTTCAATATTTCTATACGTTCAATATCTGCATCTGTAGTGGTCATCATCTGATACATATTCAAACCTGTATTCGGTAATTTCGCTACACGTGTATCTGTTAATGACATTACATCACTTGTAAAATATCCTGAAAAACCACGTACAGAAGGCTGACCGCCTTGCACACCTGTTTGTAATATCTGTACGCCTGCACTGTTTTTGATATAATCTGTAATTCCTAATCCTGCTTTATTTTTAATAGCAGCAGCATCTACAGAAACAATTGAAGCCGGTGCGTCCAGTGCTTTTTCTTTTCTCCTCCCAACAGAAACAACTATTTCGTCCATTATATTTCCTTCTTCCTCCATATCTAAATTAAACGTCTGACTTTCTTTAACTGTAAGGCGCTCCTCTCTTAATCCTAAATAAGTAAATATTATAATCTCACCTTCATTCGCCTTTAATTCATAATTACCTTCAAAGTCAGTTACAGTACCTCTTAATTTATCTGTTTCAACAAAAATATTTACACCTATTAATGGTTCTTTTGTTTTCTTATCGATAACAATTCCTTTAACAGTAAACTCTTTATTTGATTTTTTAACAGAAACCTGGGGAATATCTTTCATTCTTTCCTTTAATGGTATAGTGTCTCTTTCCCTATCTCGTGGTTTTTGGGCAAAAGAGGAAACATATAAAAGAATAAATAACAGGAATGGGATTGCTTTGCTAACATGCTTCATAATTTCGGTTTTAACTTATCTTGTTCCGATATACAATTTGGACTTTTTTAAAAAGCGAGCCCAAAACTATCTGCAAATATCTGTAATAGAAACTAAATAGAATTGCAATATTGTTAACACTCAAAATTTACAAACAATACAGTAACCAAAAACAGTTAGAATGTTTAAAATAACTTAAGAAAGTTGGTTGTTAAATTAAAATTTCTTCCGGAATACGGATTTTAAGACCGTTGATTTTTTCTGAAACGGTTATCTGGCAGGATAAACGGCAGTTGCCTGTATAACATGGAAGTGTCTCCAGAAGACACATTTCACTGTCGTCCGCACCTTCTATTATAATTTCATCTTTGTTCAGGACTTCCACTCTGCAGGTGGCACACAATGCCATACCTCCACATATTCCTTCAATCGGATAACCTTCCCCTTTCAGAACTTCCATTAATGAAAGTTGCACGCCTAATGGAATTTCCATTGGCTGAAATGAAAAATCATCTTGTTGAATATGTATGACAATATTATCCAAAGAAATAGTTTGCAGTTTATAATATCAACTTTTATTAAAATCCTGTTACACCATTTACTGTAGTGTATTTTAAGGACGGTTTTTTTCCTGAAATCAATTCTGCCGCACTATGACACATCATTGCCGCTTCGTGGAAACCACATAAAATCAGTTTTAATTTTCCATCATAATTATTGATATCACCAATTGCATAAATACCTTTCTCATTTGTTGAGTAATCTCTGGTATTTACGTTGATTGCATTTTTCTCAATGTTCAGCCCCCAGTTTGCAATAGGTCCTAATTTCGGACTCAGGCCGAATAATGCTAAATAATAATCTGCTTCTATTTCTTTTGTAGATTCATCTTTATTTGTGATAGTTATTTTTTCCAGTTTTCCATCACCACGTAAATGCGACACGTTGGCATTTAATTCCATTTTTATTTTCCCGGCTTCCGTAAGCTGTTTTACTTTATCCACGCTATCCGGTGCGCCACGAAACATTTCACCTCGATGCACCATCGTAAGTTCTGATGCTACATCCGCAAGGAACATTGTCCAGTCCAAAGCGCTGTCCCCGCCGCCTGCAATCACGATTTTCTTATTGCGGTATTTTTCAGGGTCTAATACCATATATTCCACCCCATTCTTTTCGTAAGCAGAAAGGTTTTCGATAGCAGGTTTACGTGGTTCAAAAACACCAAGCCCACCAGCGATGCAGATAATCTTTGCATGTATTTTTGTATCCAGATGTGTATTCAGTTCAAACGAACCATCTTCCAATCTCTTGATGGTTTCGATACGCTCACCTAATGTAAAGGTTGGATGAAAAGGCTTAGCCTGTTCCATCAGATTATCTACTAATTCTTGTGCATTAATTGTCGGAAAACCCGGGATATCATAAATCGGTTTCTTAGGATAAATTTCTGTTAGTTGACCGCCTGGCTGTGGCAAGTAATCTACTAAATGACAGCGCATCTTTAATAAACCGGCTTCAAAAACGGTAAATAAACCCACCGGCCCTGCACCAATAATGCATATATCTGTTTCAATCATGGATTAAAAATTTGAATTAACGATTATACTATTGTGTATAGTCTTATAACATCAAAAATAAGAAGACAGACTTTAAAAGAATGTTATGATTTGGATATTCTGAAATGTAGCAATCTGAAAATTTAACTTAAGAATAGAATATTATTAAGAATAGAAATGTTATTTTGTTTGATATTGGTCAAAACCAATAAATTTAAAATCAGTATGAAAGCTTGTGTAATAGGTGCCGGTGCATCAGGAATTGCAGCCTGCAAAACCTTGAAAGAAAATAATATTGATTTCGATTGTTTCGAAAAAGGTTCTGATGTTGGCGGTTTGTGGTGGTTTAATAACGACAATGGTCAGAATTCCATTTACAAATCTCTTTGCATTAATACATCACGACAAATGATGTCTTATTCTGATTATCCGATGCCTGATGATTATCCGGATTATCCGCATCATTCCTTGATTCATCAGTATTTCTCTAATTACGCAGCCCATTTTGGTTTTAGAGAAACTATTCATTTTAAAACTACGGTTACACATGTTGAAAAGAAAGGGAATTCTTATTTTGTAACAACAGATAAAACAGGAACCAAAGAATACGATGCTGTTTTAGTTTGCAATGGTCATCACTGGAATCCTCGCTATGCAAATTTTGACGGTACATTTGACGGAAAGATTTTACATGCACATGATTATAAAACACTGGATGGTTTTGAAGACAAAGAAGTATTAGTAATCGGTATCGGAAATTCTGCCGTTGATATTGCATGTGAACTGACTACCGTTGCAAAAAAAGTAATGATTTCTACGAGAAGCGGTGCTTACATTATTCCGAAGTATTTATTCGGCATTCCAACAGATCACATTTCCAAACCGCCGCTTGCTTATGCACCATTGGCAATACAACGTTTTGCGCTGAAAAAGATCCTGGAAATAAATATTGGCAAACAAGATAAATATGGTGTTCCAACGCCGAATAGGCCTATCCTGACAGAACATCCTACTATTTCACAGGATTTATTAAATAAAGTCGGTCATGGAAAAATAAAAATCAAACCAAATATTAAAAAATTAAATGGCAAAACTGTTTTATTTGATGACGGAACGGAAGAATCTTTTGATGTTTTGATTTATTGCACAGGTTATAAAATGACATTCCCGTTTTTTGAGGTAGATTTTCTCAATCCAAAGGACAATGATGTACAATTGTATCACAAAGTAGTACATCCTGAATATGAAAATTTATTTTTCTTAGGATTGATACAACCCTTAGGTGCCATTATGCCTTTATCAGAAGTACAGGCTAAATGGATTGCTGCAATACTTACCGGAAAATCTAAACTACCTGCAAAAGAAAAAATGCTGAAAACCATAAAAGAAGACCGTTATGAAATGCGCAAACGATATAAAGATTCTGCGCGACATACAGTTCAAGTGGATTTTTACCCATATAAACGATTAATAGAAAATGCTATGAAGCAATAATTATACTTTATCTCCAATGTCCGGGCACCCAATGCCAGCCATGTTTTGAATTTTTCCAGTGACCCGGTACCCAAACAGCCGCTGAATTTGGAATCAGCCATTTCCCATCTACATACACATATTGATTTATTTGCGGACTCCATATCCAATCTCCATCTATCCAGATATGCTTAGGACTTGGCGCAGCAGGCCGGATTACCACAACTTTTGGTCCTTCAGGTTTTACTTTCACATACTTGTAACTATGACCATTTGTCTTTACATATACTTTTGGTTTTGCATTTACTTGTAAAACTGATAACACAACAACCAATATTAAGATTAGCTTTTTCATACATTTATTTATACTTTGACACATAAAAAATAAAAAGGTTTAATTTTTTTAATTTTTTTTGGAAAATATTTGCATAATTGGTTGAATTCATTTTACATTTAGCCAATGATTTTAAAACTCATCAACAACTTACTGTCTGTGGGAAAAAATAAAAAAAAAGAAGAACCAAAGAAGGCTGCAAAAACAACAGCAAAACCTGTTGCTAAAAAAGTAGTGCCTGCAAAAAATGCAAAACCTGCAGCTAAAGAAAAAGTTGCAGCAAAACCAACTGTGAAAAAACCACAGCCTAAAGTAGTACCAAAATCTTTAGCAAAAAAAGAAGTTGTAAAAAAAGAACCCATTAAAGCGGCTCCTAAAAAAGCAGCAAAAGCTGTTCCTGTAAAATCCAAAATTCCTGAAAAAAATATAAAACCCTCAAAAACTGTGGCAAAAAAAGCAACTCCTCCTGTAAAACAGACAACAAAGAAAGCTGAACCGGTAAAAACGAAACCGGCAGCAAAAATTGAAAAGGTTGAAAAGAAAAAAGAAATTCCTGTTGTTCGACCGAAAAAAGAAATAGTTACCAAACAAGAAGTTAAAACTCCTCCACCTATTGTAACAGCAAAAAAAACTGAAAGCAAAAAATCTAAAAAACCGGAGCCTGTTCCTGTAAGAATGGCACCGCCACCACCTCCCGGAGGATTCCGTAAGATAATTGTTGACTATAAAAATGTTCCTGACGAGGTCTTAAGAGCATTGTCAGATAAATATCCTCACGGATATAATAAAGGCATTATCAAATTCACTAATGCGAAAAGAGAATTAGTATCTGCTGTCCCTATTGAATTAGGAGAATATTCTTATTTAGTAAAAGTAAGTACACAGTTACAGAAAATGGTCGATGATTATGATGAAGATGAATTATTTCCGGATGTTGCCGCTCCTTCTGAAAAAGAAATACCTGTGGGTGCAGGCGGCGATTTTGATGATTTTGACAAGAGTGATGAAGATGATTCTCCTAAAAGAAAAGCCAAAGGCAGAGTTAAAAGTGCAGATGATTTAGAATATGGATTTTCTGATGATGATGATGAAGGCGATGACGACGATGACGACGACGGAGATGATGCAGCTGCCTCTGACGATGATGATGATGGTGATGATGACGAATAATCAACCTAAAATAAATAATAATAAAAAGTTCTGCAATATCGCGGGACTTTATAATTTATATCACTCTATGAATGAAATAATAAGAGGAGCGTGTATTTTATAATGAAGAAAGTCAACATACTTATTAAAATAAATATTAGTGTCAGTACGCCTAAAATAGGCAATAAAATCGGCCAGACACTTCCCTGATGTTTGCCTTCTTCAAAATGTTCTACAGCCAGAATTAAATTCCTGTGATTGGCTTTATAAAAGACATCAAAAAATCTTCCGACGAATGGAATCAACCCTACAATTCCGTCAATAGTAATGTTTAAAATCATTTTGGCTACAGACTTTCCACTGGCACCATTGCGCACCATGGATATTAAGAGGAATGCAGAAATACCATAATCCACTAAATCTCCTAATCCTGGAATTAAACCGATAATCGGGTCAATTCCAAAAGTAATATTTGTTCCGGGAACATGAAACTGGCTGTCCATCAACTTTACAAACGTTGCAATTTTTTGCAAAGGAAGCGGAATTGGTCTGCCTAGTATCTCGTTTTTTTCTGGCATTAGGCTTTGTATGTAATCATTTCTAAGCCTATCAGGTGTTTTTCTTCATAGGTGACAGTCAGAAAACCTAATATGCCACCTGAAGATTCTGCAATTGAATGCGCCAGTGTTCTTAATGATTTCAAATATGCACGAACATATAAATCATCCAGTTTTGGTAAAATATCGTTCAATTTACCCAATTCATTTACCACTATTTCAGTTCTGGTTGCAGCTTGTAAACCACCATATTTACTTATTAAATCATTCAATTGCTCATCAAATCGTTTTTCGGTTTCTTTGTAAAAATCGAATAAGATAGGGTCACCTATATTTGTACGGATACGAACTAAATGTTTGGATTTTTCTTCTTCTACTTCATTTATATTGTCATCAATACCTGCTATAAGGCACGTTACCAAAGCCGGTGCATGAAATAATAAATCTGATTCTTCTTTTGTTAAATGATTGAACTGTGCGATTGCCATTTTTGTATATTATTTTGCAAATGTACATAGAAAATTGCTTTTCAAAAAATGGGTTTTTAATCAACGTTCTTATGTGTTAACTATATGTTATGTCAATAAAATTGATTAATATTAATATCTAACCAATTAAAATCAATGTCTATGAAAAGAATTACAATTTTAACCTCATTTGCTGTAATGTTGTTTGGAACCACTTCCTGTGTAAAAGACTGGCAATGTGAATGTACAGACGGGACCAGTACAAATGTTGTAGAACAATATCCGAATTCCAAATTCTTAGATGCAAAAAAAACCTGCGACAAAAGGCAAAGTGATTTAAGAACACTAAACTCCAACATTAGCTGTAAGGTTAAATAATATCTTTAACAAAAAACGGTCTGACTTTTCAGGCCGTTTTATGTTAGCTTTATATCGATGAAGAAAGTCATTACAATTTTACTTAGTATTTCCATCGGACTATTATTTATAGTGTCTGCCGCAACAAAAATTTTCCCGATGGAACCGTTCGAATATCAGTTTGTAGATATTGGCATTGCTTCCTGGAAAACTGCTCCATACATTGCACGTTTCTTTATTGGCATGGAATTCTTTTTAGGCATGTTACTGATATTAAATATCGCGCTTAAAAGATTTACTTTAAAATTCGCTGTAGCACTACTGAGTATTTTTTCCATCTATCTTATTTATAAAATTATTACAGAAGGAAACACAGGCAACTGCGGTTGTTTTGGTGAGACCATAAAAATGTCTCCACTGGAAGGCATCATAAAAAATGTTGTATTAATAGCAGCCTGCATAGTTTGTTATCTTTCATCAGAAAATGATTTGTGGAATTCCACCTGGAAAAAAATAGTCATTCCGGTTTTATTTACCGGTGCTATGTGCCTTGGTTTCTTTGTATATCCAATGGATGCAAAGTTTATTTCTTCCATGGATAAAACTAATATCAACTATAAAGTTCCGTTGGAATTAATGTATGGTGACTCACAAAAAGAAAAACCAAAAATTGATTTAACTAAAGGAAAACATATCATTGCATTTTTGAGCCTTACATGTCCGCACTGCAGAATAGCAGCGAAGAAATTACATGTGATACACAAAAAGAATCCTGAGATTCCTATTTACATCGCATTAAACGGCGATAAAAAATTATTGCCTGAGTTCTTTGATGATACCAACACGCAGAATATACCGCATAATTTATTTTTAGGACCAAAAGACTGGATGCAGGTAGCAGGACTTAGTCTACCAAACATTATGTATGTAGATAATAGCATCGTCCAAAAAAAATGTGATGGCAGAGAAGTTGACCAGGATGATATGGAAACCTGGCTGAAGAAATAATTACTGCATGATAAAGCGCTGCGAATATATTTTATCGCCATTAGCAACAGATAAATAATAAGAACCTTTTTCTAAAAAAGAAAAATCAAACTGATACAAATTATTATCTGACAAAAATTCTTTCATTTGTTTTTCATAAATTAAAGTTCCAAGAATATTATACAACCTGAATACTGTTTTAGGTTCAAATAATTCTTCAGAAACAGTAAATTTTCCATTATTCGGATTGGGGAAAAGACTGATTTGCTGATTTTGATTTTCTTTTACATCTGTCATTATATCAGGCACTTCATACACATTTATGATTTCAAAATGAGCTGAATCAAAATCCTTATTCGCAGCAATTCCCCTGACGTGCATTATATTATTAGTTAATTCGTAATCATAATCTATGTGAATATGCCCGGTCATCCAAAGACCTAAGTTATTACGATAAGGCGTCAAGTCACTGATTATTTTATTGTATTCATTCGCATCGAAAACAAAACCTGATGCAATAAAGAAAATATTATCGGTAGCAGGATGATGCGAAATAAAACAAACATTGTGATTTCTTTTTCCCGGATTTATAGCAAGATCATTTTTCAGCCATTGAAACGTTCCACCCGACCAATCCATCACCTGCGCTTCGGGGCCAATGCCCGGTTCCGCCTTATTGACGTGATAACGCGGATTAAAATCCAGTCCGTAAAAAATAAAATTATCATACTCAAAAGAAAAATTCTGCAGGTAAGTTTCTATATGCGTTTCGGGATTATAAGTTCTTGTCAGACGTGTACCGTCATTCCAGTTAGTGAAAAATAATTTGTCTTTATCATACACATCTGCAAACACTTCGCCCATTACAGAATCCCCGCAGGCATAAGGTGCTTCTGTCTGGTAGCGCACATACGGCCAGATATCGTGATTTCCGATAACAGGAACATAAGGCATATGCAGGCTGTCCATAATTTTCTTACACGTCTGAAATTCTGATTTCTCTGCACTTCCGGTTAAATCACCGGACATTACAACAAATTTTATGTTCTTATCCTGCTCGTGATAATTTATCCATTTAACCGCCTGTCGCAATCTTCTTGCAGGAAAACTGGTATCCATTGAAGGCATAGTATCATTAAAAAAACCCGGGGTTCCATAATCGCCCTGATCTTCGCCAATATGCACGTCAGAAATATGAACAAATGAAAATTTATAAACAGAGCCGGGTAGTGTCTTATTCAGATTATATTCAGGCATGTTATTTGTTTGAGCAAAGGAAAAAACAAAAACAGTAGTATAAAATAAGAGCTGATATATTTTAAAAGAGGTCATTTTAAATAATTGTATGCTAAATTTAGTTAAAATGCATGAATTTTCAGTTATCCACAGCACAATAGTATATTCTGTTTTGACGTTCAAGGTAAAATATTAATTTTGTTAAAATATTTGTAGGTTATGGGAATACTTTTGCAAGCAGCAACACAGGTAGCAACGACAGTTGTAGATACGGCTAATTCAATTATGCCGGCAACTGCTGCGCCGATTAAAGAATTATCTGTTTTAGAATTGTTGACTAAAGGAGGGTTCATTATGTATCCATTGGTTGCTTTTTTAGCAATCGCTATATTTTTTATTATTGAACGATATATCTTTTTCAGACAACGATCAAAAATTAATGATACGCTCGTGCGTGATGTACTGGATAAATTATATTCAGGAAATATACAAGGTGCGGATGCATTATGTACTGCTGATAAATCTGCCTTAGGCAATGTATTGCAGGCTGGTATATCTCAATTAGGAAAACCAATAGACCATATCGAAAAAGCATTAGACATTCAATCCAGTATTGAATTGAATGAAATGGAAAAACGCATGAGTTGGATCAGTATGATTTCTGGTGTGGCTCCTCGTTTAGGTTTCATCGGTACTATCTTAGGTGTTATTAAGATATTTTACAGTATCGCGCAGTCAGCAGATATTTCCATTGGTACCATCTCTGCTGGTTTATATCAAAAGATGATTACATCAGCTACCGGTTTAATTGTCGGTGTAGTAGCATTTATGGGGTATCATTTTCTGTTGACGCTGATTGATAATTACTCCATGAAATTGCAGAAACAGATTTTTGAATTTGTAAAAGGCATTCAAAAACCGGTAAAATAATTCCTCACTTCGTTCGGAATGACAAACTCCGTTCGGAATGACAAAAAAGAAGATTATGAATATCAAGAAAAGAAGACCCTTTCACGATGAAGATGCCATGGCGTCTATGAATGATATCATGTTCTTTTTGATGTTGTTTTTCCTGATTATTTCTACGCTTGCAAATCCAAATGTAATTAAGCTGATGCTTCCAAAAGCGAACAGCACAGACCAGTTGGCGAAGCAACCCGTTACCTTATCTGTAAAAGCAGATAAAAGTTATTATATCAATACTACGCAAATTCCATTTGACGGACTTGAAAATGCGTTAAGTGCTGCTTTAGCTAATAATCCCGATCCAACCGTAGTACTGCGTGTTGCAGAAAATCTGAGCATTCAGGATCTGGTAGATATCATGTCTATTGGTGCAAAACTCAAGCTCAAGATGGTATTGAGTACCGACAAAAAAAATTAAACTACTTTCTTTATGAATGCCTGTATATCATAATAGGCTTGCATACTTTCAGAAGATAAATTTGGGAGATTAAAAAATCCATGTACTAACTTTTGATAGTCTTTATACAAAACAACATTTCCGTTTTCTTTTAGTTTATCCGCATATTCTTTTCCTTCATCTTTTAATGGATCATATTCTGCTGTCAGCACAAATGCAGGTGCCAGGTTTTTAAAATCTTTATGATAAATGGGTGAAACTTCAGGATTCAAACGGTCTTTTTTATCTGGTGTGTATGTTTGCTGAAACCACAGGATAGTTTTTTTCGTCAGCAAATAACCTTCTTTATATCTTTCTATTGAATCGGATTCTATTTTACCATCAATCCACGGATAGATTAATACTTGTGCTGCAATTTTTATCTTTTTATTCTTTTTAAAATGATGACTAGCACAGGCTGATAAATTTCCGCCGGCACTGTCACCTGCTACAATAATTTTTGCAGCATCAATTCCTAATACATCTGCATTATCTGCGATGTATTCAATCACTTTATATGCATCTTTATGCGCAGCAGGAAAAGTATGCTCAGGTGCCAGTCTGTAATCTACCGAAATAACAACACAGTCATTCATTTCACACAAACGTCTCGTTACATAATCATGTGAATCAATATTATACAATACAAAACCTCCACCGTGAAAATATACAATCACTTTTTGTTTAGTTTTATTAGAATTCCTATACAATCGTACCTGAATTCCTTCAACAGAAAAATCCCTGATCTCCTTAATAGATTTTTTTGTATCCATTAATAACTGACCTATTCGGGAAACCTTAATTGTATTTTCTCTCTCTTTTTTGATATTCTTTGCACTTACCTCACGAATAGGCTGCACATTGTTTACAAACCATAATAAAAAACGAAGTTTCCAATTCATATTGTAGATTATCTGTTAACTTTATACAAGATATAAAATAGATTGTATGGAATGGATAACAAAAGATAATAAACTTGTAAGAGAGTTTTTATTTAAAGATTTCAATGAAGCGTTTGCGTTTCTAACTAAGATAGCTTTGGAAGCGGAAAAACAAAATCATCACCCCGAAATTTATAATGTCTACAATAAAGTAATTATTTCCCTGCAGACACATGATGCGGGTAATATTGTTACAGAAAAAGACCATAAATTAGCTGAAGCAATTGATGCTTGCATATGACCGATTTATTTCCTGCGCCAAATAATTCTGACCTGATTGCTTTAACAGAAAAAATGCTGAAAAAGCTGGAAGATTTTATTCCTGAGAATGAAACGGAAGATTTTTGTGAAGAGTTGAAAACTGTTATTAATTTTCATGACCATAATTACTATGTAAAAACGGAGTCTGTGATTACCGATTATGATTATGACAGATTATTTAAAAAGCTAAAACAAATTGAAGAAGAAAATCCGAATTTAATTACAGCAGATTCTCCTACACAGCGTGTGGCTAAAGGATTAAATCAGGAGTTTCCAACGGTACAGCATCTACTGCCTATGATGTCGCTGGAAAATTCTTATAATCTTACTGACTTAGAAGATTTCGATACGCAGGTAAAAAAAGTATTGTCTGAAAATGCAATGATAGAATATATTGCTGAACCAAAATTTGATGGAAGCAGTATCGCATTAGTATATGAGAATGATAGATTAATCCGTGCAGCAACGCGCGGCAATGGTATTGAAGGTGATGAGATCACACCGAATGCAAAAGCTATAAAATCTATTCCGCTAAAAGCAGATTTTTCCCGGTTTGGGATTTATAAAATTGAAGTTCGGGGTGAAGTATTACTGGAAACAGCGATGCTGGAGAAAATGAATACTGGGCGAAAAAAACAAAATGAAATCCTTCGTGCAGAAAACAAAAAAGAACTGGAGCTTTATAAAAATGCCCGCAATACAGCCGCAGGAAGTTTGCGGTTAAAAGATTCTAAAGAAGTTGCTGCAAGAAAATTAGATGCTGTCATTTATCAGATTGGGTATGCAGAAGATAAGAAAGGAAAAGAAATCACTAATATTTTTGAATCGCATAATAAGAATCTGGAAATTTTATCGCAACTCGGATTTAAAACGCCGTTTAAAGAAAAAGGAATTTTCACCTCGATTACCGAAGTTGAAGATTTTTGCAAGGAATGGGAAAATAAACGCGACTCTTACCATTTTGATATTGATGGCGTGGTGATAAAAGTAAATAGTATTCTTCAGCAGCAGTTAATCGGGAAAACTTCGCATCATCCTAAATGGGCGGTCGCATATAAGTTTAAAGCAAAGCAGGCAACATCAACTTTATTGCATGTTGATTTTCAGATTGGCAGAACCGGTGCCATTACGCCGGTAGCAAAAATAGAACCGGTGCAGTTAATGGGTGTTGAAATTTCTTCCATTTCACTGCATAACGAAGATTTTATTTTAGGTAAAGATATCCAACTCAACGATACTGTGATTGTAGAACGTGCCGGCGATGTGATACCGTATATCGTTGGAAGTGTGAAAGATAAACGGATAGGAAAAGAGAAAAAAATAGATTTTCCAACAACTTGTCCGTCATGCGAACATAAATTGGTGAAACCAATGGAGGAAAGCGTATGGCGTTGTATCAACCCAAATTGCCCGGCACAATTGGAAGAACATCTGATTCATTTTGTTTCCAAACAGGCGATGGATATTTTCGGATTTGGAGAGGAAAATGTGCGCACGTTTATCAAGGAAAATATTATTCACAACCTCACTTCTATCTATCAGATTGATTACGAAAAAGTACGGCAGATAGAAGGATGGAAAGAAAAGTCTATTCAAAATCTGAAAGAAGGAATTGAGACTTCAAAACAAAATGCGTTATACAGATTAATTGTTGGCTTAAGTATTCGTCATGTTGGCGGAACAACTGCAAAATTACTGGCAAAACAAGTTGACAAATTAACTGACTTTCAAAACTGGACAGAAGAAGATTATTTACATTTAGAAGATATCGGACCGAAAGTAGCACAAGCCTTATTTCAATTTTTTAGGGA
>JAYVPA010000211.1:0-13365 GCA_043757615.1 Sphingobacteriales bacterium
ATTAAATTTTTCTTTCCGGGTTCTGCTGCCAGGTGTGTGCCGATATCAAATAATCTGCTTTGAATATTTTGCATCAGGTCGCTGTATTCCTTTTCTTCAAAGTGTGTGGTTACTAATCCTAAAAAAGAATTCAGTTCATCTACTGTTCCATACGCTTCTATTCTTAATTCACTTTTTGATAAACGTAAGCCACCATATAATGCAGTGGTACCTTTATCTCCTGTTTTAGTGTATATTTTCATGGTTTCAATTTACAATTAACAATTTACAATTAACGATTCTTAAGCCAATATTATTTAAGGCATTAAAGTTCGAAGATTTATTGAATCATGTCGATCCCATTTACCCATAAAATTCATTCAATAAAAATGCCTCTCTAACAGAGAGGCATTTTATAATTATCAGCAGGGAAAAATTATTTTCCTTGCGACTGTTGTTTTTTCATTGCTTCCTCCAGCATTTTCTGCATGTCTTGTTTTTGAGGTTGTGCTTCTTGTTTCGGCATTGATTTCTCTATGCTTATCAATTCAACTTCAAAAATCAACATTTCATTTGGTCCGATTCCTGCTTGTGGCTGTCCTTGCTGACCATAAGCTAATTTACCTGGAATATAAAATTTATATTTAGAACCAACGCTCATTAACTGTAAACCTTCTGTCCAACCCGGAATTACCTGGTTTAAAGGGAATGTAACCGGCTCGCCTCTGTCTTTTGAACTATCAAAAACTTTTCCGCTTACCAAAGAACCTGTGTAGTCTACTTTCACAATACTTGTATCGCTTGGTTTCGGACCTGTTCCTTCAGATAATACTTCGTACATCAAACCACTTGCTGTTGTTTTAACGCCTGATTTTTTTGATACTTCTGCTAAAACTTTGTCTGCTTTTTTCTGATTGGAAGAAACTAAATAGTTTTGTATTTTTTCTCCTGAAGCTTCATCCACAGGGAAATAGGTTTTCTTGCTATTCAATTCATCATAAATTCCTTTTGCAATTAAATCAACATTTAACGTTGAACTATCGAAAGAATTTCTAAGGTTTTTTCCCATAAATACACCAATGATGTAAGAAACTGAATCTGCTTCCACTTTTGGTTTTGAGCTTACAAAACTACCTTTCTGATTGCATGCAGACATTAAAGTCATCGCTGCAGCTACTACGATAGTTAATTTAATTGTTTTGTTCATTGTAAAAAATATTTTTATTTGTGATTTAATTATTGTCCTTCCATTTTGATGTTGCTTGGCGCCTGCGGCACTTGCGGAGCAGATTTTTCAATTTTTAATAATTCTACTTCAAATATCAATGTTTCATTTGGTCCGATACCGGCCTGCTGAACACCTTGTTCACCATAAGCTAAGTTGCCCGGAATATAAAATTTATACTTTGCGCCTACTGACATTAACTGCAAGCCTTCTGTCCAGCCTTTAATTACCTGGTTTAAGGGAAACGAAACCGGTTCGCCGCCAACAGAACTATCGAATACTTTTCCGCTTAATAAAGTTCCTGTATAGTGAACAGTTACTTTATCTGTTGCTATTGGTTTAGGACCGATGGTATCTTTTAATATCTCATATTTTAAACCGCTAGCCGTTGTTTTAATACCTGGTTTCGCAGCTATATCATCCAGAACTTTTTTTGCTTTTGCTTCATCTTCCGCTTTTTTCATTGCTTGTTTTTCAGAAAAGAAAGCCTGAGCATATACCATCGCAATTTTCGGATCTATTTTAGGTGTCAACGATTTAAGTGCATCTGCCAATCCCTTTTCTAAAGAAGCAGGATTGATATCTGTTGCTCCGTTTTTTACCATATCACTACCAATCTGCATTCCTATAAAATAAGAAACCGTATCAATTTTATTTTTGAACTCGATTACACTTTTTGGAACAACTGAGGCTGCTGCTACAGTAGTTTTTTTGTCTTTTTTTGGTTTGGCTTCTACTATTGAAAAGCATAGAAACATGATTAAAGATGACGTTACAATTTGCTTCATATATTGAATTTTGAAGTGCAAAAATAAGGTATTCGCATCTATAAATATGCATATTAACTATTTTTAATAGTGATTTATCAGACGGATTCTGATAATTTCTTCATAATCGGATACCAATCGACACCGCCACGGTCTTTTCCCAAACGAATAATGATTACATTTCTGGTTTCGTTGATAAGCATAATTTGACCGTTAAACCCTGCAGCATAATATACATCACTTTTTTCGTCGTCATTGCAGTAATACCAACCCATACAATATTTGTCTTCTTCCTTGCATCTGTGCAGCGTATCATCACAATAATTAAACCAATCAGCGGGAAATAATTGTTGTTTATTGTATTTTCCGTCATGTAAAATCATAGTGCCGAATTTTGCCAAATCACGTGCTGACATATTCAATCCTCCATAGTATTTCGGATTACGTGTAATACGGCTATCTAATGCCCAATACGCTGTATCCTGCATACCTAATTTATCCCACAACCTGTCGTAGAAATAATCCAATATCTTTTTTTTACCTAATACTTTTTTAATGCACTCCCCTAAAATCTGCGTATCTATAGATTTGTATTTGAATTGTTTTCCCGGTGCTGCATCAAATTTAGCTGCGTATATAGAACGCGTCAGGTTCTTATCATAATAATATTGCAAGGTTTGAAATATTTTTCCATACTCATCATAATTCAATCCTGATTCCATTTGCATCAGGTGGAGAAGTGTTAGCTGCCGGAATTGTTTATCGGGCAAATCTGTAAAATAATCCGTCACAGGATTTTCTACATCTGTAATGAATTTATCCTGTATTGCCATGCCGAGCAACGCAGTTACAAAAACTTTTGTCACGGAAAAAAGCTGTGTATTCTCTCCTTCTTTAATACCATTTAAATAACGTTTAAAAATAACAGTATCATTTCGCAGAACCAGAAAAGAAGTGGTGCTTGTGTTTTGTAAAAAAAAATCAGGATACTGATATTGTAACGCTGCTGCACTATCTAACCATAAAGACAAATCAGGTAATGCAATTTGTTTTTCTGCTAATGCATGAGGTGTTTTTGATTCTTTAATAAGAGCTGTTGTATAAAATTTGCCGTCAAATATGGAGGGAACGCGCAGTGTTTCATTATAATTCAGAACAATAATACTTAATAAGAGTATCAACAGAATTGTACTAATTTTACCTGCTGTTATTTTTTTTTTCATGTTATCAGCTGCTGCAATTTCTATTTTTTAGTATTGACAGAAACATTAACATAAACGCCGGCATTCAAATGTATATTACTGAATGATGTATTCTGATAGGTTGACCGCTGGAAAATATCACTGTATCCTTTTTTCTTGTAATGAAGGAAATCATAATCAAAACCAAGACTGAATCCTGCTTTTCGTTTTATTAAATAACGCACCTGAAAGTCTGTACCAAAATAAAATTTATTTCCCTTGCCGCTATCATAATAATCATCTGCTGTGTAACCACCAATCCGAATGGACGGATGAATCTGCAATGCTTTATTTTTTAAGAATTCAAACACATAACCGAATTGTGCAGAGACGATAAAAAACATAGAATTTGTTCTGGATAACAAGTTGCCGAGATTCGGATCTTTCTTGTATTTTTTTATACTAAAGAACTGATAGTTCATTCCTATAAATAATCCTTTCCAGAAATTCCCCTGAATACTGAATTGAAAGTCTCCTGAACGATATGTTTTTGCCAAATTACTTTTAGTATTTCTTTCTGTCCATACAGGAGAAGAATCCCGCACCGGATAATATGTCCCCTGGAAAATATCTTTTTCTGTTACAATCGGTTTATAAACAGAATAATTAATCCCAAAAAGAATACGCACTCTGTCTATGGTGAATTTTTTCTTTTTACCGGGTAATAAAACTGCTGATTCCGTAACTGTTTTTGTTTCAGCCGGAACAGCAACAGGTGTCAAAACATCAATTTTCGGAGACTGCTTTATTGTATCAATATCAACTATAGAATCTTTAGCTGCAGGTACCGTGTCTTGGGCAAAAGAATCATGAAATAATAGAAAGCAGAAAAGTAGAAAGATGTATTTCATATTTACAAAAATAAAAAATCCCGACCAATAGTCGGGATTTAATTTGAAAGTAATTAATTATTCTTTTACAAATTTAGATTGGAATTTATTACCTGTTGAAGTATTCTGCAAATCAATGATATACATTCCATTTGCATAATCATGTGCATCTACAACAATCGTATTTAAACCGGGACTAAACTCATAATTGTTTTTAAACATATTTTGTCCGATAGCATTAAACACCAACAGATTTAATTTCTGTGCAGTTCCTGCCTGATAAACGATATTTATTTTATCATTCGTCGGGTTCGGATATATTGCAATTATCCCGTCTGCCGGTTCATTAATTTCATTCACTTTTATGATAATGATATTTGAATATTCGAAGTGTCCGTCTCTGTCTATCATTTTTAGTCTGTAGTAATTATATCCAAGTACAGGATATAAATCATTTAATGTATAGCTTCGGGGTGAACTGCTGTTGCCTGCACCCGGTCTTTCTCCGATGTATTCAAAATTAGTTCCATCTGTACTTTTCTCTACTTCGAATCTTAATGAGTTTAATTCAGATGCAGTTGTCCAGTTCAGCACATTAATACTGCCATTATTATATCCTGTAAATGTGGTTAATTCAACAGGCAATATCTGGGTTGGATTGAGTATAGTCTGTAAAATAACAACCTGACCCGCAGAAGCACAACCCGGTGTATTTTCATTACTGATAATCTGCATTACATATGTTGCACAAGCAGGCAAAATAAATGTAGAGGAGAAATTAGTAGAGGTTGTACCGCCAAATACTTGTTCAAATACAGCACAGTTAACCAAGATATCATCATACTGACCTAATGGTGCAGCACATGGAGTTTGATCCAGGAACATTGACATGGCAGTCTGACCACAGCCAATATCAGTAACTGAGAATACTACCGTAACTGTATCAACAGGTGTTCCATCACAAGTAGTTGTGAAAGAGAAATAGTTAACTGAATTATTTGAACCCGGTAAACAATCATAATACTGTGGCTGAATATTCACACCATTTGTATTCATGTTCCAGCATTGTGCCTGACCATACATTAAGTTGTTAGCCGTACATGCAGTTTTTGCAGGGCAATCGACGGAGATACAGAAACCAAATCCTGTACTGGATGGACTTGCCGGAGCATTTCCGTTAAATACCTGTACATATAAAGTTTCTCCCGGGAATGCTGCCAATGAATAATCAATATCACCAAACAGGCCGCCTTCTCCACAATTTATTTGTTGCAACGCTCCTCCACAACCTCCGGTTGCTCTGTATATACCAATATGCTCATCAGAGTTATTCGTATTTAACGTTCCGTATTCATCATTGCCCTGAATACGAATACCCGTTGCATCCAACGGAACTGTAAATTTAAACCAGTAATCATTACAGTTTGAATTACCGTTACAACCAATCGCCTGAACAGATTTTGTCGCTCTGTCGATATCTGTTGCTGCGTCATAAATATTATAGTTGTTGGTATAATATTGTCCGTCAGAAGAACATGGTGAAGTTCTTACAAATTGTGTTACGTCGAATGCACCGCAAGGCTCATCATTAACTACAGAAGGATATGCGGTAACATTATCTAAATTAGCCAGATTAAAATTCCATGTACCTCTGTCAGCAGGAATTCCAAGTACACCATCATTACCATCAAAACGTAAGTAATATGTTTTTCCCGGAACCAGACATCTTAAGTCCCATGTATTGGTAAGTGTTGTTAATGTGGAAGTATTATCTTCCCGTACCAATCCGTTAAATCCTGAAACTGCGCAATTATATCCTGACGGAACACTGTATAAACCTGCATTTAAGGTTAATGTACCGGGACTATAAGAGGAAGTATTCAATCTGATTTCACCGGATGGAGGTGCTGTAAAAGTATACCAAAGCGTTTCATCATAATCACTTCCGTCTGCCGGTGACTGCGGTACAGGTGAAATATTTGGTTCACCTGTTTGTGTGGTTGCACATCGGTTATCAGCACTTGTATTTCCGGCATTTATAGTTACAGTTGGTGCAGTGCAGATATTATCCGCAGGATTAGTTGAACCTGCAGTAAATGTAACCGCAACATTGAAATTATCTCCAACATCACTACCTAATAATCCATCAAATCCTTGTACTTGTATATAGTAAGTTTTTCCTTCTTCAATTTCCCAGCATTCCGCTGTCATTGTTTCATTATTAGAAACAGCATTTATCAGCGGAGTTTCTTTAATGAAAGTCAGGTTGCTGAAATTAGGTGTCGGACCGCTGCATACAGTTGTATTTTGTTTATACAAACCGATGTATGCATTTATCTGATCGCCCCCTACATTTGTAACGCTTATGTTATAAGTCCCGTCGGTAGCACTTGCCACAAATTTATACCAAAGTGTATGATCATACCCTGCATCTGTAATATCATTATATGGACCGTTAACTGCAGGTTCGCCTATTTCCTGCGTAGCACAACGGTTATCCTGTAACGTTGCTGTTTGCGTTGCGGTTGTTGTGAATATACCCATATTACCTGTTGCAACAGTTGCACCAATTCCGCAAATATTATCATTAACCGGTGTAGTTTTAGAAACGTGTGAAAGCTGAATATTGAAATTACCAACATCAGCGGTAGCCGGCCAGTCATTTCCATCTATTTGTAAATAGTATCTTTTGCCTGCTAATAAGCAAGGGAATGAGGCAGTAACCTGGTCTGTGTTACCAATTGTATTTAATACTAATCCTGTTCCTGTAGCTAACTGTGTAAGCTGACTCCAGTTTGGAATATCTGCCGGTGAACCGGAACAGGAGATTGTTGCTGTGTTCGGCATTTGATATAGCACATAATTGATACCACCTGTTATTCCGCTTGTTGGTTCTAACAGCATGGAGATGTCACCATCTACAGGCGGGACAAAGGAGAACCATACGGTTTCATCATAATTATTCGAAGTTACATCATCACCGGAGCCGCCAATATTTCCACTGGTATTTGGTTCTCCTGTTTCTTCCCATGCGCATTTATTTGTTCTCGCCAAGGTGCCCGTAGTTCCGCCGTTTGGTATTGACAATACTTCTGCATTACATACCAGATCATTTGATGGTCCCGGATTTCCAGAGCCATCATCTGTTACTGTTACAATGAAATCACCCTGATCCGTTGTAGCAGGAACAAAATCATTACCATCCACTTGTATATAATATCTTTGATTAGGCAATAAACAGGTAAAGTTTCCTGTAACAGAAGTAAGACCCGTGTAGGATGCACCTTCCTGTATAATGCTTGCTGTCGGCGCATTAGTAACTCTATATAAAGGCGCTAAACCATTGTTATAATATAATCTGAAGTTCGGACTGAATGTTCCGCCTAACGCCGGATCATCTTCTACTTTTATAGAAATATTTCCCGGTTTATTTGGTGTTGTAAAATAGAACCACACTGTTTCATCCTCTGCACCAAATGCTGCTGTATGATCAGTAGTATTGTTTCCGCAGTAATCTCCAATCTCACCGTTCTCACAAGTCGCGCATCTGTTTTGTCCGTTAATAGTTAAAGAACCACCGGCAGGCAACATACCATCAAATGGAACTATGTTGTCGACAGGAATGGCATTTGCTAAATTATCATTTAATGCTCTTCCCGTGCCGCTGCCTAAATCCCGTGCTGTAATATTGTAATAGAAATTATCTGTGAACGTAGGGATTGTTATTCCAAATATATCGGCATCACCGCCATCAACCTGAACATAATAAGTAGTGTTAGGAGAAACACACGGAAGTGTAACTTTTGCTGAATCTATTGTAACAGTTCCCAGTAAAGTTGCAAAACCAATATTCGCATCCAATTCAACCAAATTATTAAATGGAGTTGCGGAACAATTATTTCCGTTTGGAACATATTTGTATACTGTAATAGATGGTACTGAATTAAAGCCACCGACGCCCAATAAAGATTTTAAAACAACTTGTATGGTCCCCGGATTAGCGCTTGTAGTAAATTTATGCCACATCGTTTCATCATAGCAAGGTTCATTTTGTACACAGCCTTGTGATGTATTCGGTTCATTTATTTCTTGTGTTGCACAAATATTATTTTGATTGGTTAATGTCAAAGAACCTCCACTTGGAAGATTACCAGATCCTATGTTTGTTGCACCACAGATATTATCATTCGTCTGGAAATTAACTCCCACACTTCCTTCAGAAATTGATATATTAAAATCACCCTGATCTGAACCAAATAACGGACAAATACTTGTTCCTAAAATTCTCAGGAAATAGGTCTTGTTTGGTTTTGGACAGGTAATCTTTATTTCTTCTTCTCTTGGTTTTAAAATATCAAATATTTTCCCTTCACCTATTCTCACTAAATTATTAAACTGCGTATTAGATGCGGCTTGTGTGTTGCAAGCGGCTGTTGTGAATGTACCATTGTATTCATATAAATCCATATCCGGATCAAAACAGGTTCCTGATGGATTCGTAACTCTGATTGTAATATCACCCGGGCCAAAAGGGCCAATGCTTGGACCTGTGTTGAATGTATACCAGACTGTCGGATCACTTCCTTCATCGAATGGATTTAAATCCCATCCGTTAGCACCCGGTTCGTTTTGTTCCGATGTTGCACATCTGTTGTTATGAGTAAAATTAATTGTCTCATTTAATCCTAAATATGTATTTGGATTTCCGGCATTATAAGTTCCCCCGGCATTTGCTACCTGATGCGATTGACAGAACATATCATTACCGCCCGGCCGTGTTGTAGCCGGTGAAGAGTAAACTACATTGCTTGCGTATGTCGGACTTGCCGGAAGATGTGTAATTTTTACTTTGAATTGTCCTGTTTCACAATCTGTTCCTACAAGTAAAGGTCCGCATAAACTTGGATTTCTATTTCCATCTACCTGCACCCAGTAAGTTCTATTGGGTACTAAACAGGAAACAGTAATTTGTTCATCTTGAGTACTTGCAATTCCAAATACAGCAGGATCATAATCGTCGTCAAATTTAAAACCATTTGTTTGAATGTCTGCACAATTCTGTGTCGGGATATCAAACACTGCAATTCCTAAATCTACCGGATCTATTGAACCATCATTCAATGCTTCAATTTTTACCTGACCTGAAGCAGGTGCCTGGAATTTAAACCATAATGTATGTTCCACATCAAAGTTAAATACTGTACCTGAAATATTATGTGCCACTTTGCCGCCGCCTTCATAAGATTGATCTACACTTGCGCATTCATTATTAAATGCAATCGGCGTAGTGTAAGAAGCATTAAGAGCTAATGAATTTACACCTGCCATATTATAAGCCTGACATATAGAATCATTTGTAGATGCAGGAATTCCATTCAGTTCCTGTACAGATATTCTGAAATCTCCTTCTATGTCTTCTACGTCTGCTCCGCAAACATAACCTGCATCACCATCTAACATTACATAATATGTCTGACCGGGGATTAAACATCGGCCAACATAATATTCATCGTATCCGCAAGTAAGAGTACATGGCACACAGAGACCTGTGTAGTCATCTGCATTTAACGGATCTGTTTCTACTAATCCGCCATCAAATCCATGACCATTTCCTACTTCCACTAATCTGTATTTGTCAAAACAATTTGTAGTCTGATATAATGCTATCTGTAGATTAATATTTTCATGATAATCTGCATCACCCTTTAGTTGTGATATATTCTCTGCTCTGATATCTACTTTACCACTTGGAGGTGCAACAAATCTTGCCCAGACAGTTTTATCTGTTGAAGAATTTTTTGCAGCCCAGTCGGCAGGAACAGGATCATTAATAGATGTTGCACATCTGTTTGTCATCTTTGTCCATGTTAAAGAACCGTATGAAGTACCTGTAGCATTCATTGGTAAACTCTGAGCAAAACAGGGTTCATCATGTTTTAAAGTTGCATTTGGAATTCCCAATGCTGTATATGGTGTTCCTACATCTCCAGGTATTGCATTATTATACAAACCTAATCCTGCATCTGCTATCTGCATTTTAAAATAACCGCTGATGCAATCACCTGCGTCAAATAAATCGCAACCAAAATAACTGCCGCCATCTACCTGTATGTAATAATATTTATTAGGATCCAGACAAGTACCTATTAAACTATTTCCTTCGTTACATAATACGCTGTTACCGCAAGTATTATAAATATCATAGTAAGACGTGGTGATTACACCTGCTTCTGTTGCTTCCTGTATTCCATGATCCTGAGCAACAATTGGTGTCCATAAGAAACGTGGATCAGAGCAGTGTGCATTAGAACCATCTCCTAAAATTGGTTCCCAAATTGCTACTTGCATATCCAAATCATCATCAATACCGCTTGGTTCTCCTGATGGCCCAGATTGTGCTGTAATACGCACAGAACCTGAAGCAGGCGGTCTGAATCTAAACCAAACATCTCTCTCTAAAGGTTGTGTAAAGTCAGCACGCCATTGTAAATCCGGTGTGGCACAGAAGTTGTCAAAAATACCCGCACCATTGCCATTTGCATTACTTGACGGAATTATAGTTCCGCCATTCGGTACCGTTCCTAAATCAATAGCTCCGCAAATAGTATCATTTATGGGTGCTCCTCCTAAAGTGGATGCTGTTGTAATTTTATGACTTCCGTTATCAAATGCCCATTGTCCTTCATAACACGTTGCAAGAAGACCTGCGTCTTCTACTTGTACATAATATGTTGTATTGGGTTCCGGGCATTTTAAACGGAAAAGATCAGCATAACATGGTGCTCCAAATCCAATTCCTGTTGATGCATCACATAAATCGCCGGGTATATTCATTTCATCACCTGCCACTAAATTCCCACCAACAGGGCACGCAAAAGAAGACACATTTTTATAAAATGTAACTCTTGAATTAAATGTAATACCTAAGACACAAAGTGCACCTCTGTTAGCATTTGAAAGTGTATTGTCGTCTTCATACCAATAAATCCAGTCAGGAGGAATACCGCTACCTGTTGTAAATTTATACCAGACAGTAGCAGTATGTGTACCGCCTGTTCCCGGCCCGCCGGGTGTTGCCTGAGGTTCCCCGGGTTCAGCAGAGGTACATTTATTTGTATGAGGTAATCCAAAGAATTTAGCTTTTCCAAAAGTTGATGCAGGTCCGTTATTTGCCCAGTTTACACCTGTAGTAACACCATTCTGCAAACCATTGGTTGTAATATATCCTAAATCCACCGCTTCACAAATCATATCTGAAGGGCGGTATTGGTCCTTAACCACTTTTATATTAAAGTCAACCCTGTTAGTAATTCCAACAGGATCTACCTGAATATAATAATTTGTATTTGCTTTTAAACAAAGTCTTTTTACTTCAGCATTTCCACCATTAAAAATATTGAGCGGATCGATTTCATCTCTGTCGAGATAAGTAAGGTTTGCGTAATCGCCATTTGAGTTAGGACAGTTTCTTACTGTAGCAGCATTGTTTTCTTCATAGACATATACAGAAGGATAAGTTAATGTTCCCGAAGAACCCAAACGTTCTATTAAAACTTTATATGTATGAGCCAACTGTGCCAGTGCAGGTGCAGAAGGATAATCCGCTGCAGGAGTCCTGAATCTATACCAGACAGTCTTATTTAAAGAAGATAATATGCTTGTATTATCCGGTTCTCCACAGCAACCTTTACTTTCTGAAGCACAATCCGTAGATTGATTATAGATAGCAAGATCATAATCCGTATTATCCCAGACTGTTGCGGAGCCTGTTGTTGTTCTTGGATCGAAGGAACTATTCAATGTTCCCATATATCCGTCCACACCAATTGTAGATGAATTGGCAGGCTGGCAAATATAATCCGGACCTGCAGAAACACCATTATCGCGAACCGTCATATTAAAACGTCCCATATCACATGTTGCAATGCCTTGCATTTCTACCTGTATGTAATAAGTCTGATTTGGTTTCGGACAACTTATATCAATAAAACTATTGTCTGTTCCTAAAGAACCAACTGAACCTACCTGATTTATTTGAGAGAATGAGTTAACTGAATAACTAAAAGGGCAGCCGGCAAGCGAAGATGGTCCTTCATAAACCCTTGTCCAGGCAAATGTAGTACCACCTGCAATACATAAGACTCCTCCCGTTCCTGAACCACCAAGTGCGTCTGCATCGACTGTAATAGCAGTGCCCGGATTCGGACCGGTTGTGTATTTCAACCAGACCGTTTCATCACCTGACCCATTATTAGGTTCATCGGACGCACAAATATCTTCTGCTGAATAATTAATATTTCCGAAGTTATTCCTCGTCAACGTACTACCCAGACCCAGCGTTCCTAAATCATAAGAACCACAGATATAATCATCATTTGCCTGAGATTTAAAACTGCCTGATACTTCCCATTGGTAAGTAACCGTTATCGTTCCACCGCAATTCCACTGACCTCCGTCAAAATCTTTATTATAATTACAAGTAGCTGTATATGGTCCATATACACCATTCGTGTTGGATGGATAAGGTTTGTTGACATTCACTGTACACGCTAAATCACTTACTACATTCCCGAAACCTCCTCCAATACATAAATCTGCACAATCCTGATCCCAGCCTTCTACATTAAAATCTATATTTCCCGTGGGCCATTGACAACCAAAATCGTAATTTCTATCCCATACATTAAAATTGGGTGCGCTAGAATTACTATTCGCATCATCCCCTAGATCATAACATGCTTCATCAACATCCGTTCCTCCATCATCAATATCCCAAACCCAGTCAATTTGATTTCTCCCGAAAGTTGAACCAAGACAAACTGCATCACAATTAGTTCCGGATGAATTAGCAGCAGCTATACTTGTAATTCTTAGTTTTAAATTCTTTTGAGCAAATGTATTACCGGAAATCAAGAGCAGAACAAACACCAGAACACCACTTATCTTTTTATATCTTTTTTTCATAATAAAACTTTATGAATTGTTTTAAGGTTATTTTTGAGTATTCTGGGTTTCTTGTTTAAACTTCATGTATTCATTGTAAGATGTGGTATTCTTCCTTAACAGAAATTCTTCTGTAGATATAGGTTCGAAAGTACCAAAGACTGCTTTACCTGCTTTTTCAAAGGATGCCTGATCAAATTTTTCAGTAGTAAGCAGCATAAACGAATCCCATTCTTTCATAGAAATTTTATAAATGGTTAAATCATTTTCCATTGCCTTAAAGAATTTAGACGCTGGAACATTAGAATTGCCAAAGGAGAATTTATATGCGTGTAATTTGTAGTTCAATACATCATATTGAACCAAGCCCTTATTTAGAG
>JAYVPA010000212.1:0-13317 GCA_043757615.1 Sphingobacteriales bacterium
TCGGTATTGATATTTTAATTATCGCAATAATTTACGTGAGAAAACATTTTTGGGCATCAATTAAAGAAACTGTTGCAGCAGCATAATAAATCGTATATAGAATAGTACATGAAAATTATAAATACTCCATTAAAAGATTTATTTATTATTGAACCTGCAGTATTTGCTGATAACCGGGGTTTCTTTTTTGAAAGTTTTAACACAGGAAAATTATTCGAAGCAGGATTAGAATATAATTTTATTCAGGATAACCATTCAAAATCTTCTTATGGAGTTTTAAGAGGACTGCACTATCAGAATAATCCATATGCACAAGCTAAATTAGTGCGTGTGACACAAGGAAAAGTGTTGGATGTGGTAGTTGACATCAGAAAAAATTCACCAACTTATTTACAACATTTTTCTCTTGAAATATCCGACGAAAATAAATTACAGCTATTAATTCCTGCAGGCTTTGCACATGGCTTTGTTGTCTTGTCAAAGACTTGTGAATTTTTATATAAATGCGATAATTACTATAATAAATCATCAGAAGGTGGAATTGCATATAATGATGCGACTTTAAATATAGACTGGATGATTTCGGAAAAAGATATTATCCTCAGTGAAAAAGACACACATAATCCAACAATAGAAAACGCAAATTTTAATTTCATCTATCAGTCATAATGATACAGGCAATAATTGATATTTCAATTCAGGCAGGAAATGCCATTCTTGAAATCTATAAACAAGATATTGAAGTAGAGATTAAAAATGATCAGTCGCCATTAACTATGGCAGATAAGAATGCGAATGCAATAATCATTGAAGGTTTGAAAAAACTCGATATCACCATTCCTATAATTTCGGAAGAAAATAAACTGACGGATTATGCTGTTCGTGCTGCATGGACAAAATGCTGGATAGTGGATCCTTTGGATGGTACAAAAGAATTCATTAAAAAAAATGGTGAATTTACCGTCAATATCGCATTGGTAGAAGATGGAATTCCAATCTTAGGTGTGGTGCATGTGCCTGCGCAAAATGTTACGTATTTCGCTGAGAAGGATAAAGGTAGTTTTAAAATTGAAAATGGTAAAACAGTAAATTTACAAATCAGGAAACTGGCAGAAGACGGCATTTTAAAAATTGTTGGCAGCCGCTCGCATCAGACACCGGAATTACTTGCATATGTAGAACAGCAAAAAGAAAGATTTGCAAACGTAGATTTTGTTGCTGCCGGAAGTTCTCTTAAGTTTTGTTTACTGGCAGAAGGTAAAGCAGATGTATATCCGCGTCTTGGATTAACGATGGAATGGGATACTTGCGCTGGACAAATCGTTGCGACAGAAGCAGGTGCAGAAGTATTGCGGGTTGATAATAATCAGCCATTATTATACAACAGGGAAAATTTACTGAATCCGTTTTTTATTGTAAAAAATCCGGAATTATAGGATTAAATACTATCTGGTGTTATTTCTTTTATTTTTTTCGGATAATATTTTTCTTTTTTCCATTTTTCAATATAAAAAACAGGTACAAGACCAATTGCATTTGTTGAATCTAATCTTATAATCTTTCCTGTTATAATAAACTTTGTATCCGATTGATAATTGAAAGAATTTATATCTATAAAATCCATCGGGAAATTACCGCAAATCTTTAAATCTGTAAATTCAGAAATTGGATAGTTTTTAAATTTATCTTGAATGGTTAGCTTGCCTGACTCAATATATAAATCTAAACATTCTGTACAAGACATAAATATCGTTGTTAAAGGATCTAATTTTTCTCGGGATAATTTTTGATATTCATTTTTCAATGAAATAGAATTATTGTATTCGTGATTGCAAGAAATAGTAGCAAAAATGCTACAACAAATCCATATAAAAATTTTACAATTCATCTACGCTAAAGCTCAGCATCTTCTTGTAAAATTCTTCTTTCGCCGCACTTAATGTATTCTGTAATAATGAAACAACTGTCATTAAACCAACGCCGCCGGGAACAGGTGTTATATAGCTGCACTTTTTACTCACTTCATTAAAATCAACATCACCTAATAATTTATAACCGGATTTTTTTGTGTTGTCTTCTATTCTTGTAATGCCAACATCAATTACAATCACGCCCTTTTTTACCATATCAGCTTTCAAAAATTCTTGCTTACCTAAAGCCGCAATAATAATATCTGCACGTAATGTTTCTTCTTTAAGATTTGCTGTTTTAGAATGGCAAAGCGTAACCGTAGAATTTCCGTTTTTACCTTTGCGTGCCATTAAAATACTCATTGGCAAACCAACAATATTACTTCTTCCGATGACCACACAATGCTTACCCTCCGTCGCAATATTATAACGTTTCAGGATTTCCAAAATACCTTTTGGTGTAGCAGGAATATAGCCAGGAATATTTAGTGTCATTCTGCCTACATTCATTGGATGAAAACCATCAACATCTTTCTCCGGCGCAACGGCTAATAAAATTCGTTCTTCATTGATATGCTTTGGCAAAGGTAGCTGAACAATAAAACCATCAACTGCATCATCATTATTCAATAAATTAATCTGAGTAATTAATTCATTTTCAGTAATGTCATTTTTTAAACGGATTAATGTTGATTTAAATCCTACTTCGTGGCAGGATTTTACTTTACTGTTTACATAAGTCTGACTGGCCCCGTCATTACCCACCAGAACAGCAGCTAAATGCGGTACTTTTTTACCTCTTGATTTCAAAAGTTTTACTTCTTCCGCAATCTCTGATTTGATTTCAGCAGCTATTTTTTTGCCATCTAATAATTGCATTATAAAAATTTGCTTTAAAAATAGGTAAGATATTTTCGTTTGATTAGTTTTACGAAACATTTTTATAAACAACATGAGTCAGAAACCATTCATAATTGGAATATCAGGTGGCAGCGGCAGCGGAAAAACAACTTTTGTAAGAGAATTGGCGACCAGTTTTTCACAGGATGAGGTTTGTATCTTAAGTCAAGATAATTATTATAAACCACGTGAAGAACAACAAACTGACAACACTGGTGAGAAAAATTTTGACTTACCGGAATCTTTCAAAGAAGAAGAATATCATCAGGATGTGTTGAAATTATTGAATGGGGTAGATGTTGTTTTAAAAGAATATACCTATAACAATCCTCTGGCAGAACCAAAATTAATTACTTATAAGGCTGCGCCAATTGTTATAATTGAAGGAATCTTTGTGTTTCATTTTTCAGATGTTTCCAATCTGATGGACTCCAAAATTTTTATTGATGCAGATGAACACATCAAATTAATACGCAGAATTCAACGCGACCAGATAGAACGCAATTATCCGTTGGAAGATGTGTTGTACAGATATCAGCATCATGTTTTTCCTTCTTACCAGAAATTCATTCTTCCTTACAAACCGCAATGCGATATTATTGTCAATAATAACATCAGTTTTGAAAGTGCGATGAATACAGTGAAATTATCTATCAGGGAAAAACTGGATAGCTTGAAATAAATCTATCCCTCAAAATTAATTGAAAATGTGAATGAACGATTGTACAAGCCTTTTATATATTTTGAATAAGGCAGCACATTATCCTGCTGATGGATATTCAGCACAGAATTGAATACTTTAAATTCAGGAGATAAGATAAATAACGGGAAATGTATTTCAATACCTGCACCATAGTTTACACCAAAATCATGCGCAGATTGTCTTGGCTGGTCGGCAGCCTTTCTTGCCTTGAAATTTCCACCAATATCATAACCGTATTTTAAACCGGCTACTAAATAAAGTTTTATATCTTTTAGTGGTTCAGATTTGAACTTTAATTCTACAGGAAAATCGAAATAAATCTGTGGTACGGATTTCTTTTTTGTAGTCGCATCACCAAATTCATAATTGAGGTTTTTATCGGAAAATAAGAAACTTGGAATGGTTCTGATTTCGAGGTATTTATTGATGTGATAGCTCATTAAAGCACCGATTTCAAAACCAAGACCATATTTTGATTTTATAGACAAGATGCTGTCGCTAAGTCCGAAAGCTTCATTATGCTTTACTTTAAAATCACCCAAACCTGCTGCTAAATGAATACCAAAATGATAACGTTTCTGAGAAAATTTTAAATCATTTTCATAAGCATTTCGTTGACTAAACACGAATGCCGGAAAGAAAAGAAATACTGCAAGTATTATTTTTCTGCAATGTATATGGTGCTTATGCCAAATGTTAATGGTTTGCATTCTATGTTTTTATAACCTGCATACTGCAGTAATTCTACAAATTTTTTGCCGTCCGGAAATATTCGCACACTTTCCGGTAAATAAGTATATGCACGTGCATCTTTCGAAATCATTTTACCGACAAATGGTAATACGTTGCAAAAATAAAAATAGTATACTTTCTGTACAAGCCAGTTGTTTGGTTTTGAAAACTCCAAAATAAATACTTTTCCTGCGGGTTTCAATACTCTTCTCATTTCACCTAAACCAACAGTTACGTTTTCAAAATTACGTACACCAAATGAAACACTCACTGCATCGAACGTATTATCAGGAAACTGTAAATTTTCACTGTCGCCTAATTGTAATTCGATATTCGGATAAGATTTTATTTTTTCTTTCCCGACTTCCAGCATTTTTTCTGAAATATCTATGCCGATGATTTTTTCCGGATTTAATTTCATTTCTGCGATAGCTAAATCAGCAGTGCCGGTGGCAACATCTAAAATCAATTTAGGATTTGTAAGACCAATAAGTTTTACCAGCTTTCTTCTCCATAATTTATCGATTCCAACTGAAAAAAAATGATTGAGGAAATCATAAGTGCCCGCAACGTTGTTGAACATCGTTGCTACCTGCTGCTTTTTACTTTCGCCAGTATTGTATGGAGTTAATGGTGTGCCCATGAATTTTTCAAAATACAACACAAAAGTACAATATTAGTTATCAATCTATCAAAAATAGTATTCATCTTTGCATTAATAAATCTGAAATTTGATACAATCTGCAAAATTTATTGGTTCTTTTCCTAAAACGGATGACTGTCCGAAGACTGAATTTTCTGAGTTTGCATTTATCGGCAGAAGTAATGTCGGAAAATCTTCTCTTATAAACCTGATTACAAATCGGAAGGAACTCGCAAAAGTGTCTAAAACTCCCGGAAAAACACAAACCATTAACTTTTTTCTGATAGATGAAAGCTGGCATCTGGTGGACTTGCCTGGTTACGGTTATGCAAGAGTTTCAAAAACTACGCGTGAAGTATTTAGTAAGATGATTAAATACTACATAACGCATCGTGAGCAGTTACTGAATGTTTTTTTATTGATTGATTCCACTATTTCACCTCAGAAAGCGGACCTGGATTTTATTAACTGGCTTGGTGAAATGCGTGTTCCCTTTTCCATAATTTTTACTAAATCTGATAAGGATAAAGCATTATCAATTCAGAAAAATATAAAACAATTCAAAGCAAAAATGCTTGAAAACTGGACATCACTTCCAAGTATCATTGTAACATCTGCAGAAAAAAACCGAGGCAGTAAAGAAATCATGGAGTTTATTAAAAATGCCATGTCTCCGCAAGAAGACTAATAATTAAACATTCATTCAATTATCAACACTTGTTTGGCAACAAATTTGATAATTAAATCTGTATTCAGCTATTTTTACAACAGTGAACAACAGACTTATATATTTTTTATACTTATTACTCATCGCAAGTCCTTTTTCTTTGACAAAAGCTCAGGATATTAATGGTGTGTGGACTGGAAACTTTATCCAGTATATTCATAATACATATGATGTGGAAATGGTGATTGAAAAATTATCTCCGGGGGATATTTTTTCAGCTCGTTTACGTATTACGGATAGTTATTATTTCGGCGAATATAATGTAAGCGGTTATATCTGTAATAAAAAGAATTTAGAAATTACAACGATTGTTTTATTGCGCGAAAGCGGCTCATCCAATTGGATTGACTGCTTGAATGGAACCTTTGATTTAAATGATGATGAAACGGAATTGACGTTTACAGATTCCTGGCTATTGACCGATGCGAAAAACAACGCATGCAAAGTGAAATATATTCAGAAAGATATGTTTCAATGTCTTCGTTCAGCGTATCTGCATAAAGCAAAATATCGTGAAGCAATTGCAGAGTTTGATAAGTTATGGAGCAAATCAACCAGCACGCAGAAATTAAACCAGACTGCGTTACAGGAAATGATTCAAACTACAAAAACGGACAAAAAACCTGTAACAAAAGCAGATAGTTTAAAAAATGCAATGGTGCCTGCTCTGGCAAACAAAAAGAACAAATCTGACAAGATTGATACATTGGGATTGTTGCTAGAAAGTAACAAAGAAACAGAACCGGCAAATAATGTAAACATTGCCTCAGAAATACAAGAACTTAATAAAACAGAAACAAAAATTGTCGCTAAAAACGAAGATAGAGCACCTGTTATTGATACGTTTGAAAGAGTAAAAATGAGACCTGTTTATGTGAAAGACGAAATTGAAGTTAGCAGTGCGGACATTACAATCGAATACTGGGACAGATATACCGAGGACGGAGATTCCATTAATTTATATGTAAACAAAAAGCCGATTTTGCAGAATGTCTTACTGACAAAAGCAAAAAAAATTGTTAATGTACATTTGGAAAAAGTCAAGAACTATTTGGTTTTGGATGCTATCAATTTGGGTTCAGAACCTCCGAATACAGCCTCTATATCGGTAAAAGACGGGAAAAAGATACAGAATGTGTCTTTAACATCTACCATGAAAACCAGCGGTGCGCTCAAGATTACGGTCAAGCAGTGACAATTGTATCTTTTTAACTGATTTATTTCCAGTAAATTAGATTTTTTTACAAGATTTAATAATTATCTCATTTTCAAATTATCTCATTTTCAAATTAAACCGTATATTTGCAGGCCAAATTAATAATAGAATATAACAAAATGAAAGCAGATATCCATCCAAAAGAATACAGATTTGTCGTTTTTAAAGACTTTTCTTGTGATTACTTATTTTTAGGTAAATCATGTGCAAACACTCGTGACACTATCAAATGGGAAGACGGTAATGAATACCCATTAGTGAAATTAGAGGTTTCTAATATGTCACATCCTTACTATACAGGAAAACAAAAATTATTAGATACAGCGGGTCGTATCGATAAATTCAACAAAAAATACGCTAAAAAATAATTTTTTAGTACATATTCTAAGAAAGCCGTCTCGATTTAAACGAGACGGCTTTTTTTTACGTCTTCAGCATATAAAATACATCAATAGACGTTATGATTATAGGTGTTTAAATTTTATTTTTACAGTATGCCGATTCAACATATCGTTCTTTTTGACGGAAACGAAAGAGATAACCTGTTACCGCTTACTGCTACCCGCGCAGTAGCCGATATCCGTGTCGGGATTTTGACGATTAAAGAAAAGTGGGAGAAATATTTTAATTTAAAAGCCGATATTCTCACACAGGATTATTTACATACTAAATATACGTATCAGCAAAAAACAGAAACTGTTTTCATAAACGCTAATATTTTACCAACAATAGAGTTAGTAAATGAAATTAAAAATCTGAATGAAGATGAGGGATTAAAAATAGAAAATAGATTAATTGCAATTAGAACTAAAAAAGCTATTTCAAATCTTGCAGAAATTCAATCTATAAAAAATGTCATTCTTAAATTCTCAAATTCTCAAATTCTCAAATTAATTCATCCCTGGAATATTTTTACTTTAAACGGACAAGAAATAAAAAATGATATTCAGCTATTAGGATTGAAACCAAATCCCGAAAAATTATCTTCTACAAATACTATACTTGGAAATGACGTTTATGTGGGTGAAAATGTTTCTTGTGAATGCTCTGTTTTAAATACACTGAATGGCCCTATTTACCTGGCAGATCATTCCGAACTTATGGAAGGTTGCACCATTCGCGGCTCCTTCGCTTTGTGTGAACATGCTACTTTAAAGATGCAGACTAAAATCTACAGCGACACTACTGTCGGACCTTATTCTAAAGTCGGCGGCGAAGTTTCCAATTCAGTTATTTTTGGATATTCGAATAAAGGTCATGATGGTTTTTTAGGAAATTCTGTGATAGGTGAGTGGTGTAATCTGGGTGCAGATACGAACAATTCTAATCTTAAAAATAACTATGGCAAAGTGAAAGCATGGAACTATCCTGCGAAAGATTATATCGATACAGGTTTGCAGTTTTGCGGTTTAATTATGGGCGACCATTCAAAAGCGGCTATCAATACACAATTCAATACCGGAACAGTTGCCGGTGTTTGTGCCAATGTTTTTGATGAAGGATTTCCGCCCAAATTTATTCCTGATTTTTCATGGGGGAAAAATAATGTTTTTGAATTAGAAAAAGCATATGAAGTTGCACAACGCGTAATGGAACGCCGTAAAATAAATTTATCAGAAACGGATAAAGATATTCTGAAATACATTTTTGACAATAAATAAATAACAGCCTGCGCTCTTTGCGTCTTTGTGTGAAAATAATTAACAATGACTCGTAAAAAAATAATTGCCGGAAACTGGAAAATGAATGCAACTAAAGATGAAGCCGTTTCTTTAGTGAATACTATTTTGGATAAATATGATGAGTACAATTTATCAGATAATAAAATAGTGATAGTAGCTCCGCCATTCCCATATATTCATTACTGTTCCGGTGTTGCATTTCCTGAATATCCGTTTATGTTTGCTGCTGCACAAAATTGCAGTGAGCACGAACAAGGTGCGTATACAGGAGAAGTTTCTGCAAAAATCATTGCTTCATTAGATGTGAAATATGTTATCATTGGACATAGTGAACGAAGACAATACTTTAATGAAACAGATGAAATTTTATTCCAAAAAATAAAACAAGTACAGCTACAGGATTTAATTCCGATTTTTTGTTGCGGCGAGCCTTTAGAGATAAGAGAAAAAAATGAACATTTTATTTTTATTAAAGCACAATTAGAAAATTGCATTTTTCACTTGAAAGAAAATGATTTTAAAAATATTGTTATTGCTTATGAACCCATCTGGGCAATAGGTACAGGCGTTACAGCTTCACGGGAACAGGCACAGGAAGTGCATGCGTTTATAAGAAATGAAATTGCAGCAAAATATAACAACGATATTGCTGAACAAATCTCAATTTTATATGGCGGAAGCGTGAATGCAAAGAACGCAGCAGAATTGTTTGCGTGTAAAGATATTGATGGCGGTTTGGTGGGCGGCGCATCTATGAAAGCGGGTGAATTTGCAACTATTATAAAAGCTATGAATAATTAATCGGATGACATACATATATACTATACCATATCCACCGGATTTTTTGAAAGAGGACACGGCTTTGCAGGAAGAAAATGAATTGTTGAAAGAATATATAAACAGACCATCTTCGCCATTTGAAAATAATGCAGAGAAAGATGAATTTACAGGTTTGTTTGCTCAAATAGAAATAGAAGGTCTGGAAGAGAAAGAAACAGAAATTTGTATTTATGTTGCCGAAGAAAATAAAGCACAAGCAGAAAGGATAATACGAGAAATCTGTGATGCATATAAGTTAAAATATGAAACTTCTGAATTGGAGAACAAAAATTGGAATGAACAATGGGAAAGCAGTTTTCAGCCAATCCTTATTGATGATTTTGCTTATGTGCGTGCTACTTTTCACACACCGAATAAAGAGGTTCAGCACGAAATTATTATTGAACCCAAAATGTCATTTGGTACAGGGCATCATCCGACCACATCACAGATGATGCAAAATATGCGTCTGCTGGACTTCAAAAATAAATCGGTATTGGATTGCGGATCAGGCACAGGCATCCTGGCTATTTTAGCAGAAAAATTAGGTGCGCAGCATTGTATTGCACTGGACAACGATGAATGGTGTTATCAGAATTGCATCGAAAATATTGAACTGAATAATTCTGAAAAAATAGAACCTCAAATCGGAGACCTGGAAAAGGTAAAAGAACTGTCTTTTGATATAATATTGGCTAATATACACCGTAATTTTCTGGGTGAACATATGCAGATATTATCATCAATTTTATTATCCGATGGAAATATCATCGTCTCAGGATTTTATTCAGAGGATGTTAAAATTGTCCTGGATAAGGCTTTGGAACATCATTTGATAGCTACCTATCATACTACTCAGCATAACTGGGATTGTATTGTATTTCAAAAAAAATAACATTCGTAAAAAATATACAAATGAAAAATATACTTTTATCTTTTTGCTTATTACTTGTTACTTGTCACTTTTCCTATGCTCAATATCCAAAAGAGTTTCCAGGCGATAATGCAGGTTTCGGGAAAGCATATGCAGAGTTTGTAAAAAGCAGTTGTACGCGTGATGATTGTAAGCAAGTCGCAGATAAATTTCCGCAAGCGATTGTTTCAGGAAAAGTATCCACTTACTTTTTTAAAATAAAAGGAATTACGCAAAGTATGCTTATAAAAAAAGCAGCTGCATATCCGGCGTTTTCAGAATTTGCACTCTTATTGCTTACTTTGGATGCAACAAAAGCAAACAGTGTTGCTATTGATAAGAATTTTGATATTTTACAAACCTTGATTGACAGAGCAAAACCTGGAAATATTAAAGAATTTACAGGCTATATTGAATACCTGACCAATTTATATTCTAAAAATTCCTTGTATTACTCGAATACGAATTCATGGCAGACGACAGGTGATTATACAGTTGATTTTAAAGATGATAAACCGGTCTTTACTTTTGCGGCAACAGATTTAATCGGTATATCAAGTGCAGATACGCTGACATTAAAAAATGAACGCGGCAGATATTATCCCTTAGAAAATTTATGGATTGGTTCAAGAGGAGGGATTACTTTGCAGCGCTCAGGTTTTGATCCTGCAAATAACTTTGTGAATTTTGGTAATCATCAGATTAATTTTGCAAAATCTGATATCGTAATAGATTCAGCGAAATTTACATTTAAACCGGTATTGAACGAAGTGCTGTTAGGGACGTACACAGATAAATTGTTACAGGCAAAATCACAGGAAAGATTGTATCCTAAATTCCGTTCTTACAGCAATAATGTAAACTTCAACACTTTTGGAAAAGAAGTGAAATTCAGCGGTGGATTTCAATTAGAAGGTACTAATATTTATGGTGTTGGTTCAGATACCATATTACCTAAAATTTCATTGGCTGGAAAAGATGGAAAAGAACTGGTACGCGTAACTGCAAACAGAATCCAGATTAAAGAGTTTAAAGACATTCATGTAGAAGATGCATCAATGACTATTTTCTTAAAAGATAATACTATCGTCCATCCTTTTGTGAACTTTTCTTATTTCTCCAAAACAAAAGATATAAAAGCATATCGTGATGTAAAGCCATTATCAAAACAACCATTCACGAGTGAATATCATAAAATGTTTTTTTATATAGATGAAATGATGTGGAACTTAGACAGCACTATAATTAAGTTCAGCATGATAACTTTATCAGGCGACAAGCCTGCAATTTTTGAATCATTCAATTATTACCAGCCTAATTTAGAAAATAAATACAAAGGTCCTTCTGAGCAAGGTCCGATAGATAAAATTTTCAGAAGCTATGATGGCGGAGGCAACAGATTTGTAGATGCAACAGCAATAGCATTAGATATAAATCCGGGCGCACCTTTTTCAGCTACACAACCTATCTTTTTCAAATTAGTAGAAGATGGTTATATTAATTATAATCCGTCGACACGAATGATAGAAGTAAAAGAGAAGCTGGTAAATCAGGCAATGGCGGCGCGCGGAAAACAGGATTATGATTTTATAAAATTTGCATCCTTTAAAAGAAACCTTAATGCACGCTTAGATACTAAGACTAATATTCTGGAAGTTTATGGAGTGGAAGAAATAAATATGAGCACGAAGTCCGGCGTGAAATTTATTCCGAATAATGATACGGTGAGAATCGGTAAAAACAGAGTAATGACACTCGGCGGAAAAATTCAGGTGGGTAATTTTGATTTTGTTGCAAAGAAAGTAGATTTCGATTATGATAATTATGCATTCAATATGAAGAATGTCGATTCTATGGTCATTTATGTTCCCGAAACAGATAAACCGGATGAGAAAGGTCAGATAAAATTAATTCGTTCTAAAACACCGATACAAAATATCACCGGCGTTTTACATATTGCTGAACCGGCGAATAAATCAGGCTCTAATAATAACCTTAAATATCCTTTCTTTTCCAGTGGCGACACAGCAAAGGTTACTTATGACAAAGGTGCAAACGGAAGTAAATACAACAAAGATAAATTCTATTATCAGGTATATCCGTTTGAACTGGATAGCTTGAATACAACCAACACAGAAAACTTGCATTTAGACGGACAGTTAATTTCTGGCGGTATTTTTGAACCGATTAAATCAGGTTTAAAACTGCAAGATGATAAAGCATTTGGTATTGATGTGAGTACAGATGCTAAAGGTTATAATTTATTCGGCAATAAAGGAAAATATACATCTACATTAAAACTGGACGGAAGTGGTTTGTCAGGTAAAGGATTATTTGAATTTGGTCCTGCAAAATTATACGCAGACACTGCATTTTTCTTTACAGACAGTGTATTTGCACAACTGGATAGCGTGAGAATTACAGAAGATAAAACAGCGAACCTGCCACAGACAAGTATCAACCAGTCTTCTTTTGTATGGAATGTGAAGAAAGATTCATTAATAGTTTCAGAAGGAAAAGGAGAGAAATTTAGTATGTATAATGGTACGACAGAATTAGACGGTAAGTTGATTTTGCACGGTAAGAATTTATATGGTGTTGGTGTGCTCTTATGGAATCATACAAAATTACAATCTGATGATATTACATTTCAGTCACGAAGATTTGATGCTAAAAACGGTAGGCTGAATTTGTCAACTGATGATGGTAAATCCTTACTGGCCTCTAATGATGTAAATGCAAAGTTTGATTTAGATAATAAGATTGCAGATATTGAATTAAATAAAAATGATACGATTCCGTTGGAATCTTTTAAATATGTTGCAAATCCTAAGTTTCTGCATTTTGATATAGCCAGGAATATGCTGACATTAAACGCAGGGTCCAAAACATCTAAATTCTTTTTGCTATCGACAGAACCAACTAAAGACTCATTGAAATTCGTAATGTCTGATGCGGAATTAAATCTGAATGATAATTCCATCCACTTTGCAGGTATCAATGAATTGCGGTTGGCAGATTCAAAAGTGATTCCGGATAAGGGTGAAATTTTTATTGAGCAGGATGGCACGG
>JAYVPA010000213.1:0-13290 GCA_043757615.1 Sphingobacteriales bacterium
AAACAAGCTTCGATTGATTTATCAAATCTATCAGGCGGAACGTATATTTTAAAATTCGGAATGCCCGAAGGAAACACATTTAGAAAAATTATTGTGAACAGATAATAGAAGACTTATTTTTTGGTTATTTAATGAATGTTATGTTTGGACCTGCGGTTTCTACCGCGGGTTTATTTTTTTATTATAACATAATATTCATTTGAATGGCTTTTGGTTAATTTTGTGTCGTGAAAAAACGTGTCGTAGTCGGTATGTCAGGTGGTGTAGACTCCTGTGTTGCAGCATATTTGTTGAAGGAGCAAGGTTATGAAGTGATTGGTTTATTTATGAAAAACTGGCACGACGGAAGTGTCACTATTCAAGGTGATTGTCCCTGGATAGATGACAGTAATGATGCATTGATGGTCGCACAAAAACTCGGCATTCCTTTCCAGACACTAGACTTAAGTGATGATTATAAAACCCGTATCGTAGATTATATGTTTGCTGAATACAAATCAGGAAGAACTCCAAATCCTGATGTGTTGTGTAACCGGGAAATAAAATTCGATATCTTCTTAAAACATGCATTAGCGATTGGTGCCGACTATGTCGCAACAGGTCATTATTGCAGAGTAGAGACGCATAGCATGCGTCTTGAAAATGGCAATGAAAATAACGTTTACAATTTACTTGCAGGAAAAGATAACAACAAAGACCAGAGTTATTTTTTATGTCAGTTGAATCAGGAACAACTAAGCAAAGCCTTATTCCCTATTGGCGAACTAACCAAACCCGAAGTACGAAAGATTGCAAAACAACTGGATTTAATTACCGCAGAAAAAAAAGATTCACAAGGTTTATGTTTTATAGGTAAGGTTCGCTTACCGGAATTTTTACAACAACAATTAAAACCCAAAAAAGGAAATGTCGTTTTGATTCCAGACTCAACTATTGCAGATAAAATTGATTATGCTTTTGACAATTGCAGCGATGATGAATTACGTGGATTATCGAAATCAAATTCATTTTCCGTAAATGAAGGTAAAATAATCGGTGAACATACCGGTGCACATTATTACACCATCGGTCAACGCAAAGGAATTAAAATCGGCGGATTCAAAGAAGCCTTATTCGTTATTGAAACGGATACTAATGACAATATTATTTACTTAGGTGAAGGCGAAGCGCATAAAGGTTTGAACCGTGCGGGTTTGTTTGTCAAAAATGAAGATATCCACTGGATTCGTCCGGACCTGAAATTAGGCATTGGTCAGAAACAAAAATATAAAGCACGTATCCGTTACAGACAACCTTTAGAAGAATGTTGTTTATATCAAAAAGAAAACGGCTTGTATATTATCTTTAACAACTTACAGAAAGGAATTACACCGGGACAATTTTGTGCGTGGTATAATGAAGATGAATTAATCGGCAGCGGAGTAATTGATAATTAGCATTTTACAGAACATAGATTATAATGATTATTAAGATTTCTCTGATATCTTTTTAATCAGCCAAATCATGAAAATCTGCGTTCTATTTAATCCCAATAAAAAACCCCGACTATTACTAATCGAGGACAAAACTTATAACCATGAAAACAAAACGATTATCTTAATGATGATCGTTATTTATAATTTTATCTTTTGCTAAAACAACTCCGAAGCCGAATATTAATAAGGCTACTAAAAAATAATAAGGAATACCTGACTCAATAAGAGTCATTTGTTTTCCTGTATTATAGTCTAAATGTGCGGAAGTATTTAAATACAAAAAAGTAGAGACAATTAAATATATAGTGCCTAAGACACAAAAAATAGCTCCGAATACTTTAGTTAGTTTTGCCATTGGAAATTGTTAATTTTTTACAAATTTAATCATTCTACAGAAATTCTGTGTTAAATATATCAACATAAAATTAAAATAATATGCTCAATGGGCGCTTACAATCTTAATTTTTGAAGCTAAAAAAATACAAATTAAACCTACTCCAACAGAAATATAACCAACCACATTAAAATGATGCACGACTCCATCCGAACCAATTTTTACTACAAAACCGCTTACTATGGATGCCATTGCCGTCCCTATTTCCATACAGGCTGAACGCATACTCATAAAACCACCTCGTTTTTCCGGTGTAGTGGCGCCGCTCATAATAGTGTAAGCCGGAATCATACGTCCTGCTGCCAGAATAAAAAAGGTAACACATATAAACAAGGCTAATGGCATACTAACAATATGAATATGAGTACTTAATGTTATTGGTATAAAAGACAGAATCATTAACACCACAAATGAAGGAAAATTCCCCTTTTTATCAGCTATTTTTCCAATAAATGGCGCTGTTGCAATCGCACAGATACCTCCAATAAAGTACATTATAGGAACCAGTTTACTGCTGAAGCCGACATTATTTACCATATAGGGTTTGATAAATTGTAATACTACAAAATGACTGAAAACGATTAAAACAGAAAGCAATAAGGCCCAAACTTGATTAATATCTTTTGCAGTTTCAATAATTGTATTAATCGGGCTTTTATGTATTCTTTTTTCTGCCAGATGTTTATCTATTTTTGGCAGCCATAAAATAATAGGTATTAATGTAAATACGGCAACAGTTCCTAAAATTCTGAATGGCAGAAATAGACCATATTCAGTTGCAAGATAAATTCCGATTGGAATTCCAACGATAGCAGAAACTGCAAAAGAAAGGGAAACAATACTCATAGCTGTCGCGCGACGTTTATAAGGTATCAAATCGCTGACAATCGCCACTCCAACTCCTCCAACAATACCGCCAAAAATACCAGTAATACCACGATACAAAACAAAAAGACCAAAACTATTGGCAAATCCGCAGAGAAATGTTCCCGTAGTAAAACCGATAAAAGTCCCTATCAGTAATTTTTTTCTGTCAAACCTGTCCATCATAGAAGCTGATAAAAACCCCGAAACTCCTGCACACAAAGAATAGGTTGAAATGACCCAGGTAGATACCTGTGCAGAAACACCATACTTTTTAATTATAATATCACTCAAGGGCATGAGTAACATCGAATCAGAAGAAGCCAAAAATCCAATAAAAGCGATTAAAAATACAATTTGGTATTCATTATGCTTTATTTCCGGATTTTTATTTTCAATTATTAGACTATCTACATTATCCATTTTTTCTAAGTTTGTGACTGAGAATTTATAAGTTTATGCATACTGCATTCCTAAACTTTCAAACTCTTAAATTGTTAAATTCTTCCCACTCCGTCCACAATTTCCGCAATATAAAAATCAGCTTTCAAGCTTGTTTTTTCGCTGTATTTTTTTCCAACATACGAAATAAATTGGTTTGTTTTCTCTTTTTCAACCAATGCAATACAACAGCCGCCAAATCCAGCGCCTGTCATACGTGCGCCGACACAACCATCAAAGTGGGTGCTGTAATGCACAATCATATTCAACTCATATCCACTCACCTCATAATCAGTATCTAATGAAATGTGTGATTCTGTAAGTAATTGCCCAAACGCTTCAATATTCCCTTTTCTCAATGCATCAACAGCATTTATGACGCGTTTGTTTTCCAATATGGCATGTTTGGCACGCTGGTATAAGATATCATCTTCTAAATAAGCCAATGAAATTTCATGCACATGGCATAAATCTTCCGCAATATCAAAATTTCTTAGCACCTCAAAAGCAGCATCACATTCTTTCCTGCGTTCATTATATTTTGATTCGGCTAATGCACGTGATTTATTAGAATTGATGATGATTAACTGATAATTTTTAAAATCTGCCGGAATATATTCAGATTCCAGTGTTGCGCAATTCAATAATATCGCATGATTTTTTTTACCATTTGCAACCGCAAACTGATCCATGATACCGCAGTTGACACCCACATATTGCCGTTCTGCCTGCTGCGCATCCAATGCAAGTTGTGTTCGCTCTTTTTTATAAAAATCTTCATTAAAAATATAGGCAATTAAACATTCCAGTGCTGCGGAAGAAGATAATCCTGAACCTAAAGGCAAATCGCTGCCGATTAAAATATCTGCACCGGATATTTGTACATTATTATCTTTTAAAACCTGTAAAGCTGCTTTTACATATGCTGACCAATGCGTTTTTTCATTTTGTTGAAATGAAAAAACCTCCTTCACAGAAAATGAAATTTCTTGGTTGAATTCTTTTGCATAGACACGGAGAGTATCATCTTCTCTCCTTTTTACCACGGCTGAAATGCCTAATGAAATGGCTGCGGGCAATACAAAACCGCCATTGTAATCTATGTGTTCACCAATCAGGTTCACACGACCGGACGAGAAAAAAATTTCTGTTGCCGCTGTGCCGAAATGCTGCACAAACTCTTCTTGTAATTGCTGAATGCTGATCATGTGACGGATGTAAAAATAGGAAAAAACACAGTCAGGTAAATACCTGCTTATGAGTAATTTCAAGCGATGCGTTTACGGTCAGAGACCGCCAGATTTAGTAAACACGGATGATCCTGCGGAACATCCGCGCCAGAGTTGTTTCTGCTAATGCACGTGCTTTATTAGAATTGATGATGATTAACTGATAGTTTTTAAAATCTGCGGGAATATATTCAGATTCCAATGTTGCACAATTCAATAATATCGCATGATTCTTTTTTCCGTTTGCAACTGCAAACTGATCCATGATGCCGCAATTGACACCCACATATTGCCGTTCTGCCTGCTGCGCATCCAATGCAAGTTGTGTTCGCTCTTTTTTATAAAAATTTTCATTAAAAATATAGGCAATCAAACATTCCAGTGCTGCGGAAGAAGACAATCCTGAACCTAAGGGTAAATCGCTTCCGATCAAAATGTCTGCACCGGATAGTTGTACATTATTATCTTTTAAAACCTGTAGAGTTGCTTTGACATATGCTGACCAATGTACTTCACTTCCTTCAGTATGACAAGTGAATACATCATTTATTGAAATAGAAATTTCTTCGTTGAATTCTTTTGCATAGATACGGAGGATATCATCTTCTCTCCTTTTTACTGTTGCTGAAATGCCTAATGAAATAGCTGCGGGCAATACAAAACCGCCATTGTAGTCTATGTGTTCACCAATGAGGTTCACTCGCCCGGGCGAAAAAAAGGTTTCTGTTGCGGAGGTGCCGTAATGCTGCACAAATTCTTCTTGTAATTGCTGAATATTGATCATGTGACGGCTGCAAAAATAGGAAAAAACACAGTTAGGTAAATACCTGCTTATGAGTAATTTCTAGCGATTGAGTTTGCGGTCAGAGATTGGCAGATTTAGTAGACACGGATGATCCTGCGGAACATCCGCGCCAGTATGTTATATTTATTTAACCCAAGGAATACTCTTACTGTTATATCCACCATTCTCTAGTAGTGTTTTTTCAAAATCACAGGATGCAACAGCTGAAATATCTTTCTGCCATAGATAATTTAATAGTGTAGATATGAATTGTTCTATACTATTATCAGATTCAATCTCTATATAGTATTTAAAATATAAGAATCCATCTGGGAATGATTTAAAATCGCCATTTTCAAAATCTTCATTTTCATCAATAAAGATTTCTATAGTTTTCAAATCATTAGAAAAGTTATCTTCCAAATCTTTTAATATTTTTTCTTTAGACAACACAGTATTTATATAGATTATACATTTATTATTTTCCATAAGTTTTATCTTTATAAATTAGGTTAAATAAAACCATCTCTGGCGCAGGTCTTCCGAAGGACGACCTTTGTCTACTAAATCTATCGGTCTTCGACCGCATTCCACATGTAGACTTAAATCTAACATGCTCAATTTTCATGACTCTTACCATCGCATATAAAATTATTAATTTTCTTATTGACACAGTTTATTGAACAGACCCACATACACCAACATCTGTCTGGCGCAGGTCTTCCGAAGGACGACCTGTGTCTATTAAATCTACCGGTCTCTGACCGGATTTAACATGTCGACTCAAAATCCTACAGGTTCAATTTTTAATAATCCTTTTTCATTTGTATAATAATCTATAGCACTGCTGTATTTATAATGCCACGCTTCCCACACTAATCCCGAACGTACAGGATTCTCATGTAAATATAATAATCGTTGCTCTAATTTTGCATTCATATTTAACTCCACCGGATGATAATCCTGTTGCCAGAATTGGTATTCCTTAATACTCTTATTCCCCTTGGCGACATAAGAAAACATATTCAGCATCCATTCTTTTCTACTCTCTTGCGGGTTATCCTTTATCAACCCTATTATTTGGCGGCTTGTATATTTCTTTATATCTCTTACTATATCTGAAATCTTATTGCCGTTGCTGCTAATTATCAGGTGTACATGATTAGTCATGATTACCCATGCATAAACTACCAATCCTTTTTCATGGATACAATGTTTAAGACTCTCCAACATTTTCTCTTTATAGATTTCACGGCTGAATACATCTATCCAGCCTACTACTGTAAAAGTTACAAAGTGTGGTATGGCATCTTCGCCCGTCTTATATTTACTAGACATACTTATGTTCTTTGTACATTTAGATACATAGGCATTAGAAATTCCATAAAAATTGTGAAGTAATTTATTTAAAGGTGTTTTATTTTATCATCTACTTAATAAACCCGGTCTGAGACCGGCAGATTTAGGAGACACGGATGATCCTGCGGAACATCCGCGCCAGAGTGGAAATTAGCGATTTTCATACGGTTGACTATGAAGCATTATCAATGCTAAACATTTCAGCTACGCAGGAATTGTATAAAAAAATTCAGCTAATAGAAAATGAAAATGTCCTGTTAAAAAAAGAAAATGCAGCTAAAGCGGATGTTTCAACTGTTGATGCATTAAAAACAGAAATAATAGAATTGAAAAAATTGATAGTACAAACTGCTGCGCAAGTTCAGAAATAAAAAAGTTGTTTTTGCTTTTGGTTGGACTGTTTTACTTCGATAAATCTTCCGGATAAACTCCTTCAGCAATCTTATTTCTCAATGCTGCAATTACTGAATCTTTTTCTTCTGAATAAGTAACACCTGTCCAGTCTTTACCATCCGGCAATAACTGCACTTTTATCTTTCCTGCTTTCATCATATTGGAAACTACCGTTGGGATTAAAAATTCCGCTTTAGGTTCATAATAATTTGTTTTGTAAAAATCCTGCCATTGACTTTCCAGTTCTTCAAAAAGGAAATTAGTAAACCCCCAGAAATTCATCGAAGCATAACTATCGTGCGGAATATCTGTAAATGTACCATCTGCATTTTCATGCTGCAGTTTACCGTCACGTAAGTCAATTTGTGTCATTTCTGTAATAGACTCCAATTCATTTTTCTCATTCAGTGCACAAACGCCTCTTGACACAGAACCGATATCAGACAATGTATTATTTAAAGGATAGCCAACCAAAGAAAATACCGGAGCATGCGTATCACTTTCCGATAAAAATTTATGAATCGAAACATAGGCTTCCCTTCCGTAAAAATCATCTGCATTGATTACCACAAATGGATTTTTAACCAAATCTTTTGTTGCCAGAATCGCCTGACCGGTTCCCCATGGTTTTGTACGTTCGGGTTTTGCATCTGCGGGAGCTTGTTGTAAAACGAAGTGTACAGGAATTTTATTTCCCCATATCTTTTGCGTATGCTCTTCCATATCGCTTAACAAATCTTTCCTTGTTATTATCACAACATCATTAAAACCAGCTTGTTGAGCATCATAAATTGCATAATCCATCAGCCATTCACCGCTTGGCCCAAAACTGGCAGCTTGTTTTACACCACCATATCTGCTGCCCATTCCGGCAGCCATAATCACTAAAGTTGTCTTGTTCATAGCACAAATATAAGGAAAGACAATTTACTGTAAAATGCAATTAATACAAATCTGTAATTTAACATCCTTGAGAACTGAAATAATTAATCTATTGTTATTCATCTGCTTTTGTTTGGTTCGCGCTATTTACCTACATTTGCGCTTCAATTTACAGAAAAATGAATTTTGACAAAAACACGGTCACTGGTATCGTTCTGATTTTACTAATATTTGCAGGTTTCACTTTTTACACCCAAAGACAGGAAGCCGAATATCTGAAAACACACCCTAAACAAGCACAACAAACAAAATATCCAGGTGCTGATACGAATAAATTAACTGTTGTAGCTGACACGAATTCATCTGCTGCTGCTGTAAAACCAGTTTTGGATTCTGCTGCAACTGTAGCTTTCGGAAGTTTTGGTGCTTTCACAAAAGGTACCGAACAGCTCACAATTATCGAAAATGAAAATTGTATTTACACGTTTTCTAATAAAGGTGGTGTCATAAAAAAAGTGGAATTAAAAGGATACAAAACGTTTACAAAACAACCTTTAATTTTATTTGAAGACAAAGGCAATGATTTTAATTTTTCATTTGTTGCCAATGACAGCAAAACTCCTATCCAGACAGAAAATTTATACTTCGCTTCTGCTGCAGCACCGACAAAAATATCTGGTGAGCAAAAGTTAGATGTTGTTTATAAAATTGATTTAGGAAATGGAAAAAGCTATGAACATAAATATACATTAAACGGTAAAGGATATGCTGCGGACTTTGTTATTAATGCAGTAAATTTTGCGAATGTAATTCCGTCAAATCAACCCATCACTTTAACATGGAATCAAAATCTGCCATCACAGGAAGGTGGAATTGACGACGAGCGTTTTAATTCATCGCTGCATTATTTTAATGATTCAAAAGAAGAAGATAATTTATCCAGAGATAAAGAAAAAACGTTGGAAACTCCGGTACAGTGGATTTCTTACAAACAAAAATTCTTTAATACTTCATTAATTGCTGACAAAGCATTTTTTAAGACAGGTGCTAAGATTAATGTTGTTACCCCAAAAGAAAGCAAGGACACGGTAAAAACATTTACTTCCCAGATTCAGATTCATTTCAACAATTCCAATGCATTCAGTTTCCCTATGCGTTTATATATGGGACCGAATATTTTCAAAGAACTGAAAAAAATGGATGTTAGCTTAACAGAAATCATTCCCTTAGGTTGGAGTTTCTTAAGTCTGATAAATAAATTCTTTATTCTCCCGATATTCCATTTCTTAGGCAAGTTCATTTCCAATTACGGAATCATTATTTTCTTGCTTGCCGTTATCATAAAATTGGTTACTTTTCCTTTCACCTACAAGTCAACGATTTCAATGGCGAAGATGAAAGTACTGAAACCCGAAATTGATGAGTTAAAAAAGAAATATCCTAACCAGGCTGAATTTGGCCAGAAACAAATGGCACTCTACAGTGAAACCGGCGTAAGCCCGTTTGGCGGCTGCTTACCAATGTTACTGCAGATGCCGATACTGATAGCGATGTACAGGCTCTTCCCTGCTTCTATTGAATTACGCCAGCAGCCATTTTTATGGGCAACAGATTTATCAAGTTTTGATTCTATTATCAGCTGGAGTCACGATATTCCTGTTGTAAGTTATTTATTCGGAAGTCATATCAGCTTATTTACAGTTTTAATGGCAATATCTTCTATCGCTGTAACGAAATTGACAAGTCAATCTCAACCAACAACAGGTGGTGATGATATGATGGCACAACAAATGAAAATCATGCAGTACGTGATGCCTGTGATGCTGATGTTTATGTTCAATAAACAACCTGCAGCATTGAGTTATTACTATTTCTTATTCAACATCCTCACGCTTGGCCAGAATTGGATCATCCAGAAATTCTTTGTTAATGAAGAACAGATTCATTTACAGATACAGGAAAATAAAAAGAAACCTAAAAAGCAAAATACTTTCCAGACGAAAATGCAGGAAATGATGAAGCAGCAACAGGAGCAAAAAAAAGGAAAATAAACTCCATTACTTCTTTTTTTACTTTCAGAGTGTACATCTGTATGATACATAAGTATTATAATGAGACTATGTCTTATCTACAGCACTCAGGCTTATTACTATGTCTTCATGATATGGAATAAATCATATCAAATAGACTTATGATTATCAGCTCTTTACCAAGCAAATTGATTCTTACTTTATTAGCTATAGGCACTTATCTGTATATAATTGATGGAAGTAAAACAGCCTATCTTTGTATTAAGAAAAAAGCGAAAAAACAAACTGATCCTAATGTAGAAACATAAAAATCCTATTCCCTGAAGCTGCAGCATTTAAACCCCTTTTTAGAAACCCACCCGCAGCAACATAAAACCTTTTCCCAACAAAAACCAAAGAGATAGGCTTTGGTTTTTTTCTTTTTACCTGGATGAACTTATTTAATTTTTATACTTTCTATATAAACTATTATATTAGTGAATGCAATATAAGTTATCGCATTTACCTTTACTTAAAATAGCTTTACCCTTACTTGCAGGCATTTTATGTTTTGATATAGCTGATATTCCATTTACAATCAGTCTTATTTCTTCAGTAGTATTATTTGCATTGCTAATATTCAGTCACTTTAGAATAAAAAATAACGCATCAAAAACTATTAATGCAGTGATTATTTATGTATTGATCTTTTTGATTGGCGGCCTGATGATTACAAATAAAAAGTTTAGCAACCAGCAAACTCATTACAGTAATTTCAAAGCTGAATTTGCAAAAGGAATTATCTCAAGTCCCTTAGAAGAAAAAGAAAAAACCTATAAGACAGTTATAAATGTTATCCAAATAATTGACAGTGCAAACAAGCAAACAAATACGACCGGTAAGTTATTGGTGTACATTAAGAAAGACAGCTCACTTTCAACTTTAGAGATTGGTGATGAAGTTTTGTTTCACCTAAAATATAAAGCAGTTGATGGTCCGAAAAATCCCGGCCAGTTTGATTATCAAAAATATCTGCAATACAAATCCATCTTTCAGCAGCAATATATTTCTGCTCCAGAGATTACTGTCATTAAAAAACATAAAAGTTTATTTGTAAAACGAATCAGTGATTACATAGGCACTGCCGTCCAATCCGTTTTAAAAAAGTATATTCAGAAACATGAAAACTTTGCATTAGCTGATGGAATCTTATTAGGCCATCGCGCTGATATTGATGTGGAGTTGTATAATGCATTTGCATACACAGGCATTCTGCATATACTTTCGGTATCAGGACTGCATGTCGGCATTATTTATGGAATGCTTGTTTTTTTATTGAGTTTCATCAAAGACAAAAACAAGAAAATCAGGATTGCAAAGTTCATCTTTATCTTTTGTTTCATCTGGTTATTTACATTCGTTACCGGATTTTCTTCCGCTTGTGTGCGAGCTGCAATATTATTTTCTTTATTGAATTTTGGGAAACTTAAAAATGAAAATGTCAGCAACTTAAATTTACTTGCCGGTGCTGCCATTCTTCAAATCCTGATTGATCCGAATAATGTATTTGACATTGGGTTTCAACTCTCCTATTTAGCCATGCTGGGTTTATTTATTTTCACTAAACCTATTTATTCTTTGTATTACAATCCTAACAAACTTATTGACTGGACTTGGAATTTATGGGCTGCAAGTATTGCTGCTCAGTTATTCACAGTACCCTTAAGTATTTATTATTTTGGAAATTTTCCTACTTATTTTTTACTGGCTAACATTTTTGCCATTCCACTATCCGCAGTAATTCTGTGGTTGAGTGTTACGCTTTGTATATTTAGTTTTATTCCTTTTGTGGCAGCAATTATTGGCTGGCTGGATTCGCTTGTGATTTATATTTTTATTCAACTTACTTATTTCTTTTCAAATCTGCCATTAGGAAAATTATATAACTTATACATCTCAAAAACGCAATTGATAATTTTATTGATTGCTATTCTTTGCCTGACATTTTTTGTCATTCAGCGAAAAGCAAAATATGTAATTGTTTGTCTGAGTTTATTTTTAGTCACGATTGCAATCTCTTATGCATATAATATTCAGCAGCTCAATAAGTCGGAATTGATTTTATATTCTGTACCAAAGAATTTTGTAGTTGCGCTTAATAAAAATGACAAACAATTCATGTTTGCAAAAGATAGTTTAACAGATAAAGCGTTTTCATTTTCTATCAAAAACTCTTACCGAATTTTCAGAATTGATGACAAACAAACTTTTTTATTAAACGATTCTTTAAATACAGCGAATACATTCTCAAATAAAGATTTATTTATTGTTCAGAATAAAAGTTTCTACTTCTTAAAAAAATACAATACGCGTAAGGCTTTTTCTTGTCCGTTGAAAATTGATTACCTGGTCTTGTGTGAAAACTGTTTTTTGAATATCGAAAGTGTAAAAGCAAATTTTGATTATAAGCAATTAATTCTTTCTTCTGACAATGACACTTACCACTTAAAAATCTACAGAAGACTTTTAGATGAAAATAAAATGAAGTATGTAGATTTGAGTGAGAAAAGCTTAGTGATAGATTTGTAGATTTTATTTGCAATTTTCACACCAGACATCTAGCGCTAAAGAATCTTTATAATAAGTAGCTAATTTTAATGACTCACAAGCTTTTATCTTATTATTTGCAGCCAGCCAACATAATCCAATCATATAATAGCTTTCTTTTAAATTATAATTACTCTCAATACACCTGTTAAAATCAAAATAAGCGCTCTTTATTTTATTTAGATTATAATTAGTCAAACCTCTATCATAAAAAATTTCGTAATCCGGCACATCATATGATTCCATTTCATCTGCCCATATAAAATTCTTATTCATATTCATAACAACTTGTACATTGGTAGACGAATCACTAAAACCTTTTGTTTCTAATGCTTTTGTAAAATAAAAATGCGCATCGGCATTCTTATCTTGCTTCGCTTTACATATTCCAATATAATAAAGCGCTGAAACATTTTTTTGATCAATATTTAATATCTTATTATAATCTAAAATAGCAGAATCAATTTTATTCAAAGCTTCGTAACACAAACCTTTATCTAAATATGCTTTTAATAGTTTGTTATCTTTTGAAATTGCTTTATTATATAAATTCAATGCTTCTCTATAATTTTTATTATTAAAATTAACTGTAGCTGATTTGTAATAATCATTTGCAGATCTCAAATCACAAGAAGACATGGAAAAAGCTAATATTATATATAAGACTGTTCTCAATAATTTAATTATTAAAACAAATATAATACTTCTCCAATCACTTCATACACTTTCTTCAATTGCTCTTTTGAAATAACATAAGGTGGTAAAATATACACTGTATTTCCAAGCGGGCGCAGCAACACACCACGTTTTATGAAATTGTCATACAGAACATCACGCAAATTATTGAAGTAAT
>JAYVPA010000214.1:0-13284 GCA_043757615.1 Sphingobacteriales bacterium
CTTAAAGCGATATCATCTTTAGACCATAAAAAAGCCATCAATTGTTGATGGCTTTTTTATTACTTTTGTTTCAAAGAAAAGATATGTTCAGAGCAAAAGATAAAACTGAAATAGAATGTGATGCTGTATTAATCGGTGCAGGAATTATGAGCGCGACATTAGGCGTTTTATTAAAAGAACTGCAACCTGATATCAATATTAAAGTTTACGAGCGATTGGAAAAAATTGCAGCGGAAAGTTCAGATGCCTGGAATAATGCAGGCACAGGTCATTCAGCATTATGCGAATTGAATTATACACCCGAAAATAAAGAAGGCAGTATTGATATTTCAAAAGCGATAAAAATTTTAGAACAGTTTGAGGTATCGAAACAATTTTGGGCTTATCTCGTAGAAAAAAATCTCATCGAAGCGAATGATTTTATTCATTCTGTGCCGCACATGAGTTGTGTTACAGGAGAAAAAGATGTGGACTATTTGCGCAAACGTTTTGAAACATTACAACAATGCCATCTGTTTCATGGAATGCAATTTTCTGAAGAAAGAGATGAATTAGAAAATTGGATTCCATTGATGATGCAGAATAGAAATCCGGAGGAGAAAATTGCAGCTACCAAAATTGATATTGGTACAGATGTCAACTTCGGTGATTTGACGAGAAATTTATTTCTGCATTTAGAAAAAAATCACAAAGTAAAAATTAATCTGAATCATCAGGTGAAAGATTTAAAACAACAGGAAAATAAAACATGGAATGTAGAAGTGGAGAATGAAGATATGAATGAAGAATTTTTAGTGAATGCTAAATTTGTTTTTATCGGCGCAGGTGGAGGCGCCTTGCGTTTGCTGGATAAATCTGATATTGAAGAAGGAAAGGGTTTTGCAGGCTTTCCTGTAACAGGACAATGGCTGATTTGCAAGAATGAATCTATAATCGAACAACACAATGCAAAAGTATACGGCAAAGCGAAAATTGGTACGCCCCCAATGTCGGTGCCGCATTTAGATACACGAATCATCAACGGTAAAAAGGAATTGCTGTTTGGTCCCTTTGCAGGATTTTCCACTAAGTTTTTAAAAGAAGGTTCTTACCTGGATTTACCGCGTTCAATCGATACAGATAACCTGGTTCCAATGATTGGCGCCGGCATTCATAATCTATCATTGACTAAATATTTAATTGAGCAGGTATTGCAATCCTTCGATGATAAAATGAATGATTTACGAGAATTTGTGCCGGATGCAAAAAATGCAGATTGGGAACTGGCAATCGCCGGGCAGCGTGTACAAGTCATAAAAAAAGATGCGGAAGAAGGCGGCATTCTGGAATTCGGAACAGAAATCGTAGCAGCGAAAGATGGAAGCGTTGCAGCATTGTTAGGTGCATCACCGGGAGCTTCTACAGCAGTGCCGATTATGCTGGAAGTATTGAAAAAATGTTTCGCTGAAAAAATGAAAACCACGGAATGGAATAAAAAGATATTGGAAATAATCCCAACCTATGGAAAGAAATTAATGGAGGATGAATTGCTCGCGATTAAAACACGTGCTGCTACACATAGCGTTTTAAGTTTAGATGTTTAGCATTAAGTAAAAATTAACAACTACAAATAAATAAAAAGTTTAAATTTGATTGTAAAACAAAATAACATGACTGCAACACCAGAAACAATTAGAGAAAAACTGCATCAGTTTATAGAAGTAGCAGCAGATAAAAAAGTACAGGCAATATATACTTTGTTTGAAGAAGAAATAATTGATATTGAGAATTACAATAAAGATATAGAAGAAGCCGAAAAAGAAATTGAAGACGGAAACTTCCTTACGCACAAACAGGTATTAGCAGAAATTAAAACTTGGAAAAGTAAGTAGCATGACGGAAATAATTTGGGCAAAAAGAGCTGTAAATGGTATTCAAAAAATATACAAACACATAGAAGAAGATTCACCACAGAATGCAGAACTAATAATAAATGAATTAGTAGAAATGGTAAGCGTTTTACCAGAAAATCCTGAACGATATAAAGCAGACGAGCACAAGAAGCATATTACAGGAAATTATAGAGCATTTGAACATAAGAAAATACGAGTATCTTATAAAATAAAACCTAACACTATAGAAATTGTAAGAGTAAGGCACACAAAACAAAAGCCATCCATTTATTGATGGCTTCTTTTATATTTTTAATGATTCCATCGCTTTAAGCGAAGGAATCATTAGTGTTATTTATCAATTTTTAAAAACCTTGTGCTTTCGGCAAACCGTTTCCTTTTTCATTTACACTTGGTTTTATAGAAAGACCGGTAGTAGTGCTGGTCAGTAATTTTCCCGAAAATACAACACCATCTTTTGGTACGGTAATATTAAACTCCAATTTTGTTGCAACATATTCTCCATTTTTGTTTGCTTTTTCTGTACCGCTAAATTCAAAGTTAGCAGGCAAATCAAAAATGAAAGAAGCGCCATTAATGGTTTCATCTTTACTTTATAAGCAGCAATTGTTTTTTTAAATTCATCTGCATCTACAGAAATAGTATAAGAACCTTCTTCTAATTTAGTAGAAAAACTACCATCCTCTTTGGTAGGTGTGATTAAACTTGCACTACCGGATTTTTCTTAACAACTATGCCTATGCCTGAAACTGGATTGACTTGTTTACTGTTTTTTGCCTCAAGCGCGCTGCTTATTTTACTTTTTTTCACGGCAGTTGGTGTGGTGCTTGTGCTATCCAGTCTTACTATATCTTTTATGTTGCTTTTAGAGGTGTTAACTATAGTTTGCTGTGCAAAAGAAAATACGGCTGTTACTAATAATAAAACGATTAGTGTAAGATTTGTTAATCATTCTGTAGTACTTTTGTTTTACGAACTTTTAAGAAATCACTAAATGTTTTATCTTCTTTTCACTTTAAAGTTTATTGATAAAAACAAAATCTTTTTCATCTATTTTTTTAAGTTAATCATGCTTTAAAGTTGAAGTGTGAGCTTTAAGTGTCCGCCAAGTCCTTGCTGAATTATTTTCATAAGTGTTGAAAGGCGTATGTCGGAAGAATTGTTTTCAATACGTGAAATGTAAGATTTGTTTGTCCCACATTTTTCAGCCAGTTCTTCCTGCGTCATACCAAGTTTAGTTCTTGCTTCTTCCAATAAAACACCCAATCGAAATGCTTCAAATTGCTGTTCCCATTTTTCGCGTTTAGGCTGTCCTTTTTTACCATACTTTTTGTCTAGTATCTGGTCTAATGTCGTAATGTTATTTTTTGTTTTCATGTTGATATTTCTCCATTATTTTTAATGCTTTTACTAATTCTTGTTTTGGTGTCTTTTGAGTTTTCTTTTGAAAGGCATTTCCAAGAACTACTAAATTTCCTTTGTCAAAAAAGGAGAAGATACGATAAATATTATTTCCAACTTCCACCCTGATTTCATATAAGCCTTTTGTACCTTCTAAATGCTTAAAATATTTTTCCGGAACTTGTCGCGTAACACGGATTATATTTAATGTCCACTCAATTTTTGCCTGAGTGTTCTCAGGTAAGTCCTCGTAAAAATCTAGGAAATAGTTTTTATACGCTACAACTTGCCTTTCGTAATCCACCAAACAAAGTTAACTATTTAGACAACAAGTTGCAAATTTATTTTAGTAAGATTTTTGTTTTTTAAATCTTGGTTTGTGTCTCACAAGCTACTGTTAGATATTTCTTCACAACCCTTCATTTTGTTTAAAACTTAAAACAATACAATTCCTAAATACTTTCTGAATTTCGTATTTTTACCATCCAATGGAAAATTTCATCGTTTCAGCCCGTAAATACCGCCCCTCAAAGTTTTTGGATGTGGTAGGACAGGAGCAGGTTTCTGAAACCCTGAAAAAAGCATTGTCTACTAATAAATTAGCTCAATCTTTTTTATTTTGCGGACCACGTGGAGTGGGTAAAACCACTTGTGCACGTATTCTGGCAAAAGCCATCAACTGCGAAAACCCGGCTGCTGATTTTGAACCTTGCGGTGAATGTAATTCTTGTACTTCTTTCAATCAAAATGCGTCTTTTAATATTTTTGAACTAGATGCTGCATCCAATAATAGTGTGGATGATATCCGTGCTTTGGTTGACCAGGTTCGGTTTCCACCTCAATCAGGAAAATATAAAGTATATATTATAGATGAGGTTCACATGCTTTCACCAAACGCATTCAACGCATTTTTGAAAACATTGGAAGAACCGCCGAGTTATGCGATTTTCATTTTAGCGACTACGGAAAAACATAAAATTATTCCAACGATTTTATCACGTTGCCAGATTTTTGATTTCAAAAGAATTTCTGATAAGGATATTGTAAAACAATTACAGAAAATCTGCGAAAGTGAAGGTGTGGTGGCTGAACCATCTGCATTACATGTAATTGCACAAAAAGCGGATGGTGGTTTGCGTGATGCATTGTCGCTGTTTGATAAGATTGTAAGTTACGCAGGAAAAAAAGTTACGTATCAGGATGTTATTACCAATTTGAATATTCTCGACCACGATTATTATTTTAAAATTACTGAAAATTTTATGCTGGAAGATTCGTCTTCTGTGTTGAATGCATTTAATGAAATTATCAATAATGGTTTTGACGGTGAAATGTTTTTACTAGGCATGGCAGAACATTTCAGAAATCTATTGATAAGCAAAGATGAAAGAACGGTGCAGTTACTGGAAGCTGCGGATGATGTAAAAGATAAATATCATATTCAGGCAAATCTGGTCAATGAAACCTTTTTATTAAATGCATTGAATGCGATTAATCAGTGCGATATAGAATATAAGACGGCTAAAAATAAACGTCTGCATGTTGAGTTGGCTTTGCTGAAAGTCTGTTTCTTAAATACGCAAATAGAAAACTCCCTTTCTGTTTTACTCGGTGAAAAAAAAAACTAAAATCACTTCTTGAATTTTACAAGAACAAAAGAAAGAAAGCTTCTGAAGGAATTCAATTGGAAGATGAAAGCTTGTTTTTTTCTGTTATAGAAAGAACAACAGTTGTTGAGGAACTTGTAGTAGCAATACAAACCAATCACAATATTATTCAACAGATTTCTCCTGACATCGAAACGACGGAAGAAACAATCCAACTCACGACTCACGACTCAGGACTCACGACTAAAGTAAAACGCGAATTGCCGAAAACATCAACCATGGGTTCGATGTTCAAAGAGATTCATAAAGAAGTCGTTTCTGTTAAAGATGAAAATAAAACAGAACTTACAGAAGAAAATACACAAACTATCTGGAAAGATTTTTTAAGTGAAAATAAAGATAAACTCCAGAATGCTTTTTTAAGTGCAGCTCAAAACCAGATTCCCAAATTGATAGAAGATAAAGTTACTTTCATTGCAAGTAATAATGTTTCCTTAGAGATGCTGCAGCTGCATAAAATGGATATTACCACTTATTTTAGAAAAAGAACAACTTCAACAACAGTGACACCTCACTTTGTATTACAAAGAGATGAATCGCATGTAAAAAATTACAAGACAGCGAAAGATAGATTGAAAGATATGATAGATTCGAATGGGGCTGTTTTAAAACTCATTGAAAAATTCGATTTAAATATTGATTAATTTTGTAAGATTCTGTAAATTAATAAACAGTTTTTAATGTTGAATGTTACACTTATCAGTTTAATCAAATAAATCAATGCAAACAGCGATAAAGAAAACAGTAGTCATTGGTGCAAGTGCAAAACAGGACAGATACAGCAATCGTGCTGTGCGGTTGCTGCAAAGAAATCATCAGACTGCCATTGCACTTGGCTTTGAAAATGCAATGATAGATAATGTTGTAATCGAAACTGACTGGAAACAATATGAAAATGTAGATACAGTTAGCTTATATTTAAATCCGCATCGACAAAAAGAATATTACAATTATATTTTAGGTTTGAAACCGAAAAGAATCATTTTTAATCCCGGCACCGAAAACACTGAATTGTCAACACTGGCAGCGAAGGATAATATACAAACATTGGAAGCATGTACTTTGGTTTTGTTAACTACCGGACAGTATTAATTTATGCCGTTAAACCTTAGCGTAGTTCTTAATAAAATTCTGTCCGCCATTGGCGGACATTTTTATTTTAAAGAGATTAAACTATTTAGATCATAAGTAGTCTAAAAAGCATGCTCCCGGAAAAAGATAAAATCAAACACTTGTATAACCGGGCAGGATTTGGATTGTCAGTGAAAGACTGGCAAACAAAAAACGACTGGAAAAAATCCGTTGACGATTTATTTAAATCAAAAAATTACCATCCATTGGAAACAATTTCTTTTGCTGAAGTACAGGCAGCTAAAGAAAAGATGAAACCCATGTCTAAAGAAGACGTAAAAGATTTAAAACAATTATTGAAAGCCAATGTGTTTGAGTTGAACAATCTCTGGCTGAATGAAATGATAAACAGTGATGCGCAGCTGCAGGAAAAAATGGCATTGTTCTGGCACGGACATTTTGCATGCCGTTCTGTTAATCCTTATTTTGACCAGCAGTACTTAGGTATCATCCGTAAAAATGCTTTGGGTAATTTTTCTGTTTTATTGAAAGAGATTTCCAAGACACCTGCGATGCTGCAGTTCCTAAATAATCAGCAAAACAAGAAAGATCATCCCAATGAAAATTTTGCGCGTGAAGTAATGGAATTGTTCACGCTTGGCAGAGGAAATTACACGGAACAGGATATTAAAGAATCTGCGCGCGCATTCACCGGCTTTGGTTTTGACCAGACAGGCGAATTTAAATTCAAAGCACGCTTACACGATTTTGGTACAAAAACATTTCTTGGAAAAACAGGAGATTTTTCTGGGGATGACATTTTACAGATAATTTTAGATAAAAAAGAATGCGCTTATTTTATTACAAAAAAGATTTATAGGTTTTTTGTAAATGATAATGCAGATGAAGCAACAGTTAAAACTTTGTCAGATAATTTTTATGCATCAGGTTATGATATAAAAAGCCTGATGAAAGAGATATTCTTATCGGATTGGTTTTATGATGAAAAAAATATCGGCGCAAAAATAAAATCACCTGTTGAGTTGTTAGCAGGTTTATCACGACTGGTTCCGGTTGTCTTTGAAGATTCTCAAAGCAATTTATTTATTCAGCGTTCGCTCGGGCAAGTATTATTAAATCCACCAAACGTTGCGGGCTGGAGTGGCGGCAGAAACTGGATAGACAGTTCATCATTATTATTCAGGATGAGGTTGGCGCAAGTAATTTATTATGATAAAGAACTTGATTTTTCACCGAAAGATGAAACACCTGAACAGGGTATGGCGCGCATGAAAATGACAGATGATTATATAAAAAAATTAGCGGCTAAAAAGTTAAGTGCACAGACGGACTGGACAAATGTGCTGCAGTATTTTTCAAAATTTGAAAATATTGCAAGTGTTGTTCCTGAAATTGTGTTAGCAAAGCAACCAACAACATCAACAATAAAATGTATTAAGTTGAATTCAGATAATTCATCTAAGGTAAACGTAATTAAAAGTGTGATGATAGATGTAATGTCATTACCCGATTATCAATTGTGCTAATCGCTGATTGAGTGATTAAAATGATTTGATGAAAATTTTAACATTACAATAAAGAAATGAAAAAACTAATCAATTAATCTAATCAATAACAATCAGTATAAATCTGCGCTCATGAAAAGAAGAATATTTATACATACAACAGGTTTAGCTTCTGCAGCGATGATGATTCCGAAATTCCTGAAATCAGCAGAAAAAAATACGGTTATTAATTCTGATAAAATTTTAGTCATTGTACAACTAACCGGTGGAAACGATGGATTGAATACTGTGGTCCCGTTTGAAAATGATTTATACTATAATGCACGTCCGCAAATTGCGGTTAAAAAAAATGAAGTTTTAAAATTAAATGAGCAACTTGGATTGAATCCGAATTTAACCGGTTTCAAAAATTTATTTGATGATGGAAAATTATGCCTGGTAAATAATGTTGGCTATCCTGACTCTGACCGTTCCCATTTTCGTTCTATGGATATCTGGCAAACAGCGAGTAACAGCAATGAATATAAGACTACAGGCTGGCTCGGAAGATACCTGGATGGACAGTGCGGGACATGTGAGCAGCCTACTCAGGCATTGGAAATTGATGATACCTTAAGTTTAGCGATGAAAGGAAATAGTGTAAAAGGACTTGCACTAAAAAATCCGAAAAGATTATATGGAACAACAACTGATCCGTTTATAAATCAACTTTCTAAACAGCATGTCATGGGCGATCATCAGCATGATAATGCAGAGTATTTGTACAAGACATTAGCAGAAACAATTTCATCAGCGGATTATATTTATAAGACATCAAAAATTTTTACTTCAGCAGCAAGCTATCCGGATTACCAGTTTGGAAAGAGTATGAAAACCATTGCAGAACTGATTATTTCAGGCGTCAATACAAAAGTTTTTTATATTTCCTTGGGAAGTTTTGATACCCATTTCAATCAGCAAAAAAGACAAGGCGATTTATTATTGCAGTTATCAGAAACGGTAAAAGTTTTTATGGATGATTTAAAAAGCAATGGTCGGGCAGATGATGTATTGCTGATGACATTTTCAGAGTTTGGCAGAAGAGTTGAAGAAAATGCAAGCAATGGCACAGACCACGGAACAGCAAGTCAGCTTTTTTTAATTGGAAATAATCTGAAGAAAAAAGGTATTTATAATGAAGCACCGGATTTATCAGATTTAGATGAAGGCGACTTGAAATTTTCTGTTGATTTCAGAAATGTGTATGCAACGTTGCTAAAAAAATGGCTGAATACTGATGAACAAACTGTTTTAGGAAACAAATTCAGCTATCTGGATTTCATATAGACTTTGGCAGGCTCAGTCTGACTATTCCATTAAATTTGCATTCTGAGTCAGGCTAAACCCTCGAAGTCAGGCTGAGCTTGCCGAAGCCTGTCTAGTCTCGTCAAAGTCAGGCTGAGCTTGCCGAAGCCTTGTACACATCTGTTGAATAATCGTGTAAATCAGGAAAAGAATACTGCCTACTTTTATCATGATGAAAAAGCCTATAAAGTTTCTGGTTATTTTGCTGTCCATTAGCTTCCAGCTAACTCATTCTGTAAAAGCACAAGATGTAATTGATGTGGTAGATCCTTATGAAATGAAAGTTTCGCGGACTAAACAAGCGGATACTTTTTACTTTACACAAAACGCTGTCAATACCAGTGCCGCAAAACAAAAAATGGATACGCTAAGAACGTATGATGTTTTTTTAGAAGAACGGCCTACGCCATTTGGTATAGCATACATGTGTAATGGGACTGAAGTCACCAAACAAAAATATTTTGAATATAAACGTTTCTGGAATGCTGCGGGTGCCTGCCAGCCTTGTATGCTATATACATTCGACGATAAAAATCAATTGAAATATATTGCTTATCAGTATGAAGATTGTTTATGCGGAAGTTATGTAGAATATTATCAGGACGGAACTAAAAAGCTGGAAGGTCAATTCAAGCAAAATCCAACGAGTGATTGGCAAAATATAAAATTAAGAAATTTATGTAACATCAGAGATGGTATATGGACTTATTTTTTACCAAACGGAGTGGAAGAGAAAACAGAAATCTATATTGATGGCAAATTAAAGAATACTACAGATCTAACGCTGAACACTTCTGCAAAGACTAAGAAAATAATGGCTACAACATCTGAACAGGATGAAACAGAATCGAAAAAAGGATTGATACAACGATTAAAAGATAAAAATAAACAAACCGATAATTAAGATAAAATCATGTAGGGGTATGTGATTTTTATGTTTCTAGGTCCTGACGTCAACGTCAGGATTTTTTTTGTTTGTGTTATAAAACTTACATCACCATAAATCATGATTATTGCCAATAATAAACAAATGTTAAGAAAAATGTTATTGAGTGTTAAGTTAATTTATTACTTTGGAGCCAAAATATAGAAGTATGAAATATGTAAACAAAATTAGTATGCTCTTGGCGCTGTGCCTGTGTAGTTTTACTTTGTTAGCTCAAACGACAGTTAAAGGAAAAATTACTGACGGTAAAGAACCCGTTATAGGGGCAAACATTACCGTTAAAGGAACAACAGAAGGTACCGTTACAGACATTGACGGAAAATTTGAATTGACTACTAGTCAGCCAACACCAATAACATTGGTGGTTACAATGGTAGGTATGGCAACATCAGAAATTGAAGTAGCCGGTAATAAAGATGACATAAGCATTACACTTTCAGAAGAAACAAGTTTGCTGAATGATGTGGTAGTTGCTGCATCGCGTGTGGAAGAAAAATTGCTCGAATCACCGGTAACGATTGAGAAGATGGATTTGAAAGCAATCAGGACTGCTTCTGCTTCTGATTATTATGATGACCTTGCAAAATTAAAAGGCGTACAGACCATTAATGGTTCTATGACTTTTACTTCAGTAAATACAAGAGGTTTCGGTGGTATCTCCAATACACGTTTTGTTCAGTTGATGGATGGAATGGATAATGCGGCACCATTATTAAATTTCCCGACAGGTAATGTGGTAGGTATTGGTGAGTTAGATATTAATAATGTAGAGTTAGTTCCCGGTGCAGCATCTGCATTATATGGTCCTAACGCATTCAACGGTATCTTATTGATGAATTCAAAAAATCCTTTTGAACAGCCTGGTTTTAGTTTTCAGGTAAAAGGCGGTTTTGCTCAGGCAAATAATGGTTACGGTATAAAACCAATGGGAACAGCAGCATTAAGAATAGGGCACGCATTCAAATGTAAAAAAACAGGATTGGATTATTTAGCAATAAAAGCAAACTTTAATATTTTTCAGGGAACTGACTGGTATGCGAATGATTATACAACAGACAGAGTATTAGGAACAAGCGATAATGCAGGCAAACCAAACTTTGATGGTTTAAATACATATGGTGACGAAACAAGAATTTTTGTTCCTTACAATTATGTAAGAGGCAGCCTGATTTCAGGTGCTTCCAATGCCATTTTGCCATTAGTTGTAGCTGGTGTTTATGCTCAGGCATACCCTGTTATCAGACAACAAATATATACAGCGGTTTATAATGCACAGATTGCCGGTGGCGCAGATCCGGTAACAGCAGCAGCAGCAGCAAATGCGTATGCAGATGCAAATGCACCGGCACAAACACAGGCATATGCAAATGCAAATGCTCCGGCAATTGCTAATGCAAGAGCTACTTCTAAAGTGGATTCAATTGGTTCATTACTTTCATTAGATTTAAGACGCACAGGGCTTAAAGAAGATCAATTGTTAGACAATCATAAAGCACAATCTATTAAAGGTGATTTCGGTGTTTATTTAAGACCATTTAAAGATAAATCATACGAATTTTCATACAATTACAGAATTGGATTTGGTAATAGTGTGTATCAGGGAAGTGAGCGTTATGCATTAAGAAACTTCACACAACAATTCCACAAAGCAGAAATAAAAGGTAAAGACTTTTTCATCCGTTCTTACATGTCTCAAACGCATGACGGTGATTCTTATAACATGACAGCATTAGGTGCGTATACAAATGAAGGCGTTTCTCCTTCACAGGCACAATGGGTACCAACTTATTTATCCAACTATGCAAATCCATTAATTCAGGCAGCTTTACAAACATCAGCGGCAAGCGTATTGGCAAATCCGGCTTTGATTCAGGCAGCAACAGATACTGCTAGAGCAAGAGCTGACAGACCATGGACTAGCCTGACACCAGAAGAACAGCAAGCAAGAATTGAAGCGGTTCGTACAGGTTTATTCCAGAGAGGTGGTGCAGGATTTATAGATAATTCCCGTTTATTCCATACGGAAGCAATGTTGGATTTATCCCGCTGGACGAGAAAATGGATAGACATTCAAATAGGAGGTAACCACAGAATGTATAGCCTTTCTACACAGGGAACAGTATTTAATGAGGACCCAGAAGGAACAGGTAACTACAAAAGAATCAAAATCCAGGAATACGGCGCGTTCTTACAGTTGCAACGTAAATTTTACAAAGATATGTTCAAGATTCAGGCTTCTATCCGTTGGGATAAAAACCAAAACTTTAAATCTATCTTTTCACCAAGAGCTGCGTTCGTAATAACATTAGGTAAAGACAGAAATCATAATATCCGTATGTCATACCAGACTGGTTTCCGTAATCCTGATTCACAGGCACAATACATTTATTTCCCGACTTCAAATATCTTGTTAGGTGGTACAAAAGCAAATGCTGAAAGATATGGTATCTACAACGGCGGCGCTTATTCTAAAGAATCCTATGACGCATTCATAACATCTGTATTGGCAGGAAGCGGAGATGTAAGCTTGTTGAAAGAATCTAATTTTGATTTTATCAAACCGGAACAATTACAAGTAGTGGAATTAGGTTACAAAGCTGTTTTCTTCAAAAAATTAATGGTTGATGTAAACGGTTATTTTAATATCTACAAAGACTTTATTACACAGATTACTGTAGTAAGCAAAGACAGTACAAGACACAGAGGTGTTTTATTACCGGGCGTAAACCAGGTGTTGGCAGGTTCTGCAACCACTGCAACTACATGGAGACCATATATAAATGTACCGGGCAACACCTACTCTTATGGTGCAGGTATCGGAATCGGATATGCATTACCTAAAAGTATAACAGTAAGAGCAAGCTATAACTACATGGACTATAAAGTAAAAGGCGGTCAGCCATCCATCGGAACGGTGAACGACTTAGGCTTCAACTCTTCAAAACACCAGTTATTTGTTGGAATTTCAGGCGATAGAATCTGGAAAGGATTTGGTTTCTCAGTGGATTACAGATGGCAGAGTGCTATTTCATGGAGCTCTGATTTTGCGGATGGTACTGTAAAAGCAAGAGGCATATTAGATGCAAACCTTGGTTACTTTGTACAAAAAGCATACACTACATTTAAAGTGGGTGCTACAAACATCGCAGGTCCTATTTACAGAACAAACGTAGGTGGTCCGTTTATCGGAAGAACATTCTACGCTTCTATAACATTTGACCAGGGAAAAATGTGGAAAGAACACCACGCTGAAGTAACAGGCGCAAGAGAATTTTAATAAAATTTATTATAACTAACTAACAAAGCCTCTCAATTTTGAGAGGCTTTGTTTTATATTTGAATGAATAGTCCTGAAATAAGTTGACACAAAAGTTGACTTATACAATGAGAACAAATGACAAAGATTTTAGCAAAAGGACTCAAAAAGATTACAGTTT
>JAYVPA010000215.1:0-13260 GCA_043757615.1 Sphingobacteriales bacterium
GCTTACCGTATCGTTCAGATTGTATGATTTTTTTATCGGTTCAAAACTGACTTCAAATTTTGGTCGCTTATATTCTTCCACCTGAACATTCACTGAACCAAAATTTGTTTCCAATGTCATACTGCCTAATAAGCCGGTAGTGGGTGCAATAAACGTTCCGGTGAAAGAACCAAATTCATTCGTTTTAAAATCCTGCGATTTCATTTCCTGGTAATTGACATCCTTGAAAATTACCGTTGCTTTTTCATTGGGGAGAATTTTAAAATCATCACCTGTACGTTGTGTGGCAATGCCTTTAAAATAAATAGTCTGACCGGGTCTGTAAATGCTCCTGTCAGTAAACAGGTGTATTTGTTTTTGAGAAGCAGGTGTTTCATTCTGAGGATAGAAATATTTATAGTAGGACTGTTCACTTGGTAAAAAATCATCTTTATAACTGATGTCAAACAAGAAATTTTCGTTGTAATAATTCTGGTTGTTCTGCTTGGTCATTTTTTTTGAGACGTAACCGCTTGCATCAGACGTTGCCGTGCCTAAATCTGTGCGGATGTATTTTCTCGTTTTATAATCATATGTATTGCGATAAAATTTTACGGTGGCATTTTGCAAAGGCTGCCCGTTGTTTCTGTCTAAAACATACATTTCAAAATTCTCTTTGTTGTTATTGTTTTTTACAACAAAACTTATTTGTGAAGCAAATAAAGTAGAAACCGCTACCGCTTCTTTTCCTGTAATTATAGAAAAAGTCGGATTGGTTGAAACCAGAATTGCATAATATCCTTTTTTGATTCCATCTATTTTTATTTCTGCATTATGCTGTAAATAATCATCTGTGAAAGGTAAAGTCTGGTTCCATGTTCTAAGTGGTTTTATTGCATTCAGCCTGTTTATAATATCGTCTTGTGTTTCTTTATCTTTTAAAGAAAAAATCTTGACTTTATCTTTATAATTAATCGGAATTATTTTGAGATAAATCTTACTTACATTTTTATAATTTACTAATGCTTTAAATGCTTCATCCGTTATAATGGTTTCTTCTGTCGTAAGCGATAAATCCTTGTTAAAAATACTTTCCTTTAACGCTGCACAATTCTGTGCACCTTCTGTACCGCGATAATTTTTTATAGTTTCGTCACAAATAGCCAGCGCATCTTTCACAAGGAATTTATTTGTAACATTCACTTCCTGTGCTTTCTGGTTGATGTAATTTGCCACTTCATAATTTACAGTTGCGCCGGTATTGCATTTTGCATATTCCTTTCTTATACGCTGTAGTGCTTCAAAATACAATGCCTCATTTTCGTCTTTGTTGAAATAATGTTCTTTCACAAATTGTATTCTTTTTAAATCGGCGTCCGCTAATGCATCCTGATTAATTTTATCATTTAAACGGAAACTCAATAAATCCTGATAAATCTTCAAGGCATTGTATTCCTGAGAATTTTTATCATCATCATTTAATTTAATCTTTACAAAATCAGTTGCAATTCCAAAATATTTTTTATCATCAATGGTAAATGCATTAGCCGGTTCGGCTACATTACTTTTATCATCATTGAAATACTCTATTGCACGATTTGCCAGTAAATCATAAAGAGTTGGACGAAAAACCTTAGAGCCTTTTTCCTGATTTAAGATTGGCGTGAACGCATCTAATTTTGTTTGTTGTAATATTTCTTTACCTTCCAAAGAAGCTATATAGTACGAATTGATTTCTTTGAATAAGGTTTTTAAATCCCAGGTGCGAAAATCATCACCTTGTTTTTGATCAGTTTCGGTTCTGTTGGAAAACTTCCAGGAGTTTTCATTGTAATACTGGAAATATAATTCTGCCAGAATACTTTGCAACACCGCTTTGTCTGCACCGGAAGATTTCTCGATTTCTTTTTTAAAATCATTTACAATCTTTAGTTCCGATTCTTCTTCAAGCGTCATGGTATATTTATATTTATACAGCAATGCCTTCACAGTTTGGGTTGCATTCTTATCTTTTCTGGCTTTTTCAATAATGCCTTCTACCGTTTTTTGCGCATCTTTTGTTTTGCCATCATTTTCCAGTTTTGCAACAGACTTCCAAAGTGCTTCATAGTTTGTTTGTGCCATTGACAATTGGTTTGTCATGAATAAAATCAAGATAAATAATCCTGCTTTTTTGATTTGGTTATACATAGTTTTGTTTTTTTTATTTCCTAGATGCGCACTGCTGTGCGTATCCGTTTTCATAATACGCACGTCAGTGCGTATTTACCAAATATTTTTGTATCCTCAGTGCTACATTTTCCCTGATGTTCATATAAAATAAAGAATAGTCATAAATGTGATAATTTTTCATCATCAGCGGAATAAAACCACCTTCCTGTGGTTTCTGGATTTCAAGAATACCGTTCGCATTTCTTGCACCAAATACTGTATGAATAATTTCATCTGATTTTGCTTTCAGAATGCCTTGCTGACTGTTACCCGGGATAAATATTTTTTCTGTTGTCCAGTTCAGCGGATTTACAGAAACTGCATTATTATATTCAGGAACGATGGTTGCTATTTTAGTGTCCTGTCCGAAGGTAGAATAAGAAATATAACCGCCAAATGTATCTGCAGATTCGGAAACTTTCAGAAACTGAAATTGATTTTCGTGCGTCGGAAAACCAATGATATAAGCCTCCACCAATTGTTTCTGCAATGGTTTTCCGTCAAAAAACTCCTGCAATAAACGTTGTGCATGTTTACTGCCTTGCGAATGACCGGCAATAACAATCGGTCTGCCGTTGTTGTAATATTTTAAATAATATTCAAATGCAGCTTTTACATCTGCGTATGCAGTGTCAAATGCCTGTTTGGAATGGTCAGAATTTTTTGTAAAAAAATTATTGAGTGCTGCCTGTCTGTAACGCGGTGCATATACTTTACAACTTCCATTAAAAACACTAGACTGATATTTAATCGCGAAATTATCAGTTTGTTTATTAATGGATCTATCATCAATATCCGCATTTCCTTTGAAACCCGTCATATCTGTTGTAGGATGAATAAAGAAAACATCCACCTGTGCATTGTCCTGATTATTTTTTAATCCTTCAGGTGTCCAGTCGGCATTATCCTGCATAGACGGCAATGCTGCCCAATTAGCGGTTTTAGAATAATCCGTTGCAAAAATAAAATTACCGGAAAGCAACAGTATAAAAAGGTAAATCGATTTCATTTTTTAGTTTTATCGTTAATGCCTGATTCTGAATCCTGACAATTTCTTTACAACGCAAAATACATGCCTTTTGTATAATAGAATGAATTATTTACACTTTTTATGATATTTCTAAGCAGTTAAGAATTACCTCCGAGTCTAAAACCTAAGGTCTTTCTGAGTGCATTTCCCTGATAGTTGAATTCACTAACATCTTCCAGGTTTAATGTATGAATATCCTGCTGGTTGCGCAGATTTGCCGGAATTTTTGCCATTCGCAGATTCTGGTTTTTTACTACTTCATCAATTGTCTGGCGAACTGTTCGTGCATTACCGAAGAATTTATCCCTGTTTTTATATAAATCTGAAAAGTAAGTTTTGAGATGATCCTGAACTTCCTGAGTTGCTATCAGGTCTTCTCTTTTAAGATACAGTAACGCAATCTTCATCATCTCTTCTTCTGTGTAATCTTCAAAATGCAGCTTCTTATCAAAACGAGAATTTAATCCCGGATTTGATGTCAGAAAAGTGGTCATGTTATCAGTGTATCCTGCAGCAAAGACAACTATTTGGCCGCGCAAATCTTCCATACGCTTCAAAATAACTTCTATGGCTTCTTTTCCAAAATCATTGGAACCACTTCCGTCTGCTAATGCATAAGCTTCATCAATAAACAAAACGCCGCCGATTGCTTCTTCGATTTTTGCATTTGTTTTAATAGCTGTTTGTCCTACAAATCCTGCAACTAAACTTTCTCTGTCAACCTCCACAGTATGACCCCGTTCTAAAATACCCAATGCTTTAAAGATTCTTCCCATAATACGCGCTACTGTCGTTTTACCCGTACCCGGATTGCCTGTAAACACGGTATGCAGCGAGAATTTATTCAACACATCCTTTCCTATATCATTATAATATTTTATTAAACGAACCAGTTCATCAATATCTTTTTTGATATTTTCCATTCCAACCAACTCATTCAATTCCATTAAAACCGCTTGTAGTTCTGCTTCATTAATTGGCAGTTTTAATTTCTTGCGATTTTTATCTGCAAATACTTTATTGATATCTTCCTGTGTTATCGTAGAAAGCTGTTCTTTGGTTAGAGCTTTCTGCCCTTCGACAAAATCAGGAGGGGTTTGCATCAGGCGTAATGCCATGTTCATTTTGGATTTATTTATAACAGCTTCTGCAAAACGTGCATTTCCAAAATTTTTATCTCTGTTTCTGAATGCGTCTGTCAACTCAATTTTTAAAACTATCTTTGCTTCATCATCAATAGTCAGTTTTAATCTTTCTGCAATCGATAAACTGATGTCATACAATTCATCCGGCAGATAATCATCGAATGTAAAATACTGAGAGAATCTGGATTTCAAACCGGGATTAGATTCAATAAATGCATTCATCTCTTTTGGATAACCTGCTACAAAAATGGCAATATCACCAGGTCCGTCGCTCATCTCTTTTATTAAAATCTCAATCACTTCCTTTCCGTAATCCCTGCTGTCTTCGCCGCTTCGCGCCAACGAATACGCTTCATCTATAAACAAGATTCCTCCGCGTGCATCATCAATTTCTTTTTGCGTTTTTGGCGCCGTCTGGCCAATATATTCACCTACCAGATCTACTCTGTCAACTTCCAGCACGTGACCTTTGGAAAGCAAACCAAGTTTATGGTAAATTTTTCCGAGCAAACGCATGACCGTGGTTTTCCCGGTGCCCGGATTTCCAATGGCTACGCTATGCAATGAAAATCCTGAAGTGTCTTCTACGCCTTGTTCTTTACGGAGTTTATTAAAATTGATTAGCGTAATCTGGTCGCGGATATGTTTTTTCACATTCTGCAGCCCAATTAATTTATCTAATTCTGCCAGTAATTCATCTAAGGATTTTTCATCATATTTTGCAGAAACATCATTCTCGTTTTTAGGACTTGCCACTCCGGGGACTACCGTGCCGTCTATCATTTCCAAATCTCCCTGTTCAAAAGAATCTCCGCATTCAAAAGTAGCTGCTGCTACCAATGCATCCATAAATACTAGTTCTATAGTGTACTTATCGTCCTTCCACGAACCGCCATCGTCGGTTCCCCATCCGATATCAAATGTGTAAGTCCAGTCTTTTTTACCGCTTTCTATTCTTCCGTTTCTCGTAATGATAGCTTTATGCTGACCCGCCTCATCATAATAATTTAAAAAGAGTTCGTAATTCCAGTCTTTATCCGTCAGGTTGGTCACTTTAATTTCTGCCCAAAGATATTTGGTATCTTGTCTTGATATCTTTTTATAATAAACCCTGTCTTTGGCTTCCTGTTTCCAACCTTCGGAATCACCATTGTACAATTTCATATACTCAACAGAAAAGTATGGGTTTTTTTCTGCGGTGACCAAACCGACTTCATTAACAAAAAATGGTTGTGAACCAACTAAATTGCCATCTATATATGCTTCCCAAGTATAGCTTCCTTTTACCCAGAATGTAGCCTGTTCTTTATTACCCCAGCCATCGCGTACATAAATGATATTTTCAAATTTCGATATATCCAACTCCTTATCCAGACTGCATAATTCATCTCTTTTATTATTTGTAATGTCAAAGGCTTTTAATGTCACCTTGCATTTCCAGTCATTTTCATCAAACAGTTTATTATAAAAGGCAAATTCTGCACGAATGTAGGTAGTTTCCGCCCTGTCAAAAACAGTCCTGTATTTCTTGGATGAATTCGCCATCCATTCATCAGAACCATAGGTGAGCAAACTCTTGAATTTGTATTTCACAAAGTTTTTATCGTCGGATTTGTTGGTATCGTTATTTCCAAAAAACATGGAAGTAAAGCTATAAAATTATTCGGAATCAAGTTCAGAACTTTTTTAAAAATGTATCTTTGCATCATGGAAAATGCAAAACGCACGGAAATTTCATCTTTAGGTGAATTTGGGTTGATTGACAGATTAACAAAAGATATTCAATTAAAACATAGTTCTTCCGTAAAAGGTATTGGTGATGATGCGGCAATTGTTCAGCCGGAAAAAACACAGGTAGTAACTACGGATATTTTAGTGGAAGGTATTCATTTTGATTTAGTATATACCCCTTTAAAACATTTGGGTTATAAATGTGTCGTTGTAAATCTTTCTGACGTGTATGCGATGAATGCAATGCCAAAACAAATCCTGGTTTCTATTGCTATCTCGAATCGTTTTTCTGTGGAAGCTATTGAAGAGATTTATGAAGGCATTCAACTAGCTTGTACGAATTATAATGTGGATTTAATTGGCGGTGATACAACAGCCTCGCCAAAAGGATTGATTATAAATGTAGTGGCAATCGGAGAGCAAGACAAACAAAAAATAGTTACGCGAAATACGGCAAAAGAAGGCGATTTACTTTGTGTTTCAGGTGACTTAGGTGCTGCGTATATGGGCTTAACTGTATTGCAACGGGAGAAACAGGTTTTCTTAAATGCACCGGATGCGAGCATTCAGTTAGAGGGCAATGATTTTATTGTAGGTAAGCAATTGAAACCGGAAGCGCGAAAAGATATTATTGAATTTTTTGAAAGCGAAGGCGTCATTCCAACTTCCATGATTGATGTTTCTGATGGTTTGAGTTCTGAAATTTTACACTTATGCAAACAAGGAAATGTTGGTTGTCAGTTAAATGAAGATGCTGTGCCGATTGCCAATGAAACCTATGACAAAGCACTGGAATTTGGGATTGATCCGATTAACTGTGCTTTAAGCGGCGGTGAAGATTACGAATTGTTATTTACCATTTTACCAAGCGATAAAAACAAGGTAAATGCACATCCTGATATCAGCATTATAGGTGAAATTTTAGATGAAAACTTAGGGGTGAAATTATTTACCAAGGGCGGTAATTACCACGACCTGATTTCTTTAGGCTGGGACAACCTCAAAGATGAAGACTAATGTTGTTAATTGTGCAATGTTTTAACAGAATGTTGTAATTTTTACCTTCATTTATAAATTAATTTTGAATAGCATTGTTTACAATGCTCTTAATTCATTTATTTAAATCGTAAGATTATGAAAATATATTCTTTTGTATTTTTGCTGTTATTTTACTTTCTCTCGTTTGCTCAAACCACTAAGAAAATAACAACAAAAACAACAACATACAAAACAACCACTCCGCATAAAAAACCTGTAGTTAAGACACAATCATTACCTGCAAACACACAAGTCTGGACAATTGATGCGCAACGCGCCAAATGCGAAGGCATAAAAACAATGCAATGCCTTCTTGTAAAAAAACTCGGCGACAAAGATTTTAATTTGTTCTATGGCGATATAGATGGGTTTGATTATCAGGAAGGATTTATTTATAAAATCTGGGTAAAAGCGGATGGGGTGGAAAAGATGACCTCTACAGAAGGTATGCCGGAAACAAAATACAGATATGTAAGAACTGTTTCTAAAAAATCCATCCCGGGTTTTAATAATACCATAGTACACAACAGTAAACCATTAAGCGGTATGAATGTAACGCTTTCGAAAATAATAGTGGTAAATGAAGATAAAGCTCCATGTGATGGTAATCCGAATTCAAAATGTTTGTTAATCAAAGAAGAAAATAAAAAGGCGTTTGAATTGTTTTATCAGAATATTGAAGGATTTATATATGAAGAAGGATATAGACAAACTATCGTGGTTACAGAACATTATACTGCAAATGCCATGGTAAAACAAACAGATCCTGTGTATACTCTAGTAAAAGTGGTAAGTAAAGAATTTATCCATGCGCCAAAGGTTCAGGAAGCGTCGATGCCACCAAAAACTACTTTAGATAGACAATGGTTTTTACGTAAAATGAATGACAGTGATACAACAAGTTTTGATGTGACGGATAATGTTGTTTGGATTCAATTTAACAGTGCTGAAAATAAACTAAACGGGAATGCTCCGTGTAATACTTATTTCGGGGAGTTTAAATCGGATTTAATTTCTTCTTTCAGTTCATCTGTTATTGTCAATACGAAAAAATATTGCAGCAATATAAAATTTGAAAATATTTTCTTTTCACTTTTGCAGAATGCTGACCGATTTGAAATCAGAAACGGAAGACTGACTTTATTCAAAGGTGACAGATTATTATTAGTGTTTGAATAGATAACAACGTTAGTTTTATTCTTTGCTATATTTGCATCATGTCGTTAATCTATTGCATTGATATTGCAGGAACATTTGTTTTCACCATTTCCGGTGCATTAGCAGCCAGCGACAAAAAACATCATCACGATATTTTCTCTGTTTTCTTTACGGGATTTATTACGGCTATTGGCGGCGGCACAATTCGCGATGTAACCTTAGGTGCTTATCCTGTCGCATGGATTAGTGATATCAATTATTTACTGGCGGTTTTTGCAGGGGTTGTTTTTACGCTTATTTTCAGAAGATATATTATTCGCTTATCGCGCACACTAAGTATTTTTGATACTGTTGGTATGGCAATCTATGTAGTGCTTGGTGTACAAAAAAGTATTTCGTATGATGTAAATTTATTAGCAGCAGTTGTATTAGGAATGGTTTCCGGAATTTTTGGCGGTGTAATCCGCGATACATTATTAAATGAAATTCCATTAATTTTCAGAAAAGAAATGTACGCAACACCTTGTTTATTGGGTTCTGCATTTTTTGTCTTATTACATGTACTGCATGTAGAAGAACAATTGAATTTTATTCTTTCTGTATTATTTATTTTCATCTTCAGATTGCTTGCTGCCAAATACAGCTGGAGCTTGCCAAAATTAAATTTTCGAGAGTAATCGCTGATTAAATTGATTTATTAACAATATTCAAGATTATTAGTAGTAGTAAATTAAGAATCATTAGAATAGCAATAATATTCACTAGTTTTCTATCCAAATCATTACGTGTTCTCTTCCAATAGAAAATCAACATACATTCAACCTGAAAAGATTTTGCATCAAAACTTTTTCCAACTATACTGTGATTTGTATTATTTCTTTTACTTACAATAAAACTATTGATAATTGTTTTAATAGAAAATAATACTAAGAATGACATACTTAGCCACAGTATTTCTTTAGAAAATATATTATTTGTTTTATTTTGATAAACACCTAATATTATAAATTCTATCTTCATTAATATTCCGTTTTATCCGTTTTATTTTTCCATTCTTCAAACGCAACTAAAGCTTCTTGTCTTCCAAAATTAATCATCGGAATTTTTCTATCTTTTATATCTTTCGGAATTTCATCATAAATAAATGAATCGTCGAAGCCAATTTTTGCTGCATCTTCACGAGTATTTGCATAATAAATTTTTGCAGGTCGTGCCCAGTAAATTGCACCTAAACACATGGGACATGGCTCACACGAAGTATAAAGTTCACAATTATCCAATTGAAAAGTATTCAGATTTTTACATGCATTTCTGATTGCTACTACTTCTGCATGTGCAGTCGGATCATTCGTAAACGTTACCTGATTATGTCCCTCACCAACTATCTTTCCATCTTTTACAATCACACAACCAAAAGGTCCGCCCTTACCGCTCTGCATGCCAATTTTTGACAGCTCAATAGCACGCAGCATAAATTCATTTGTTTCCATATTGCAAAGATAAATTATTTTAAAATAATGAGATTTGTCCGTTTATTTTCGGATCAAAAATTTCGCAATTTAATGGTGGTGATATTTTATTTAATTGAAATCTTTTTCTTGCAAGTTCTATTTGCTGTTGAATCGAATCAGCAAAAGCACCTTCACCGCGTATGCGTCTGCCGGCTTTTAAATCCTGAATCGTTCCGCCGTGGATGGCTGCAACCTGATGCAGTATCTTTTCTTTCCGTAAAGGAAAAGCTTCTTCCAGCCAGTTAGTAAAAACAGGTTCTACTTCTCCAGGCAAACGAACAATTGTATAATTTATTCCGTACGCACCATGTTCCGATGCAGCTTTTGCAATGCTGAAAATTTCAATATCTGTGAGGCCAGGAATGATGGGTGCAATATTTACTGAAACGGGAATGCCTGCTTTTGTTAAAGCTTCTAAGGTCTGTAATCTTTTTTTTGCGGATGCAGTTCGAGGTTCCATCTTGCGTCTTACTTCTTCGTTCAGACTGGTAATGCTTATGACTACTTTCACTAAATTCAGCGACGCCATTTCCTGCAATAAATCTATATCTCTTTGTATTAAACTGTTTTTTGTAATGATGCTGACAGGATGTCTGAACTCCAGTAAAACATTTAAAATGCTGCGTGTGATTTCTAATTTTCTTTCTATCGGCTGATAGCAGTCTGTATTTCCTGAAAGCATGATCGGTGACACTTTCCAGTTCTTTTTTTGCAGTTCTTTTCTTAATAATTCGTGTGCATTTTTCTTTACTAAAATCACCCGCTCAAAATCCAGCCCTGCATTATAATTCCAGTAAGGATGCGTGTTTCGCGCATAACAATAACTGCATCCATGCTCGCAACCCTGATATGGATTCATCGAATAATCTGCGTTAATGTCTTTGCTCTTTACAGGATTTATAATGGTCTTGGGAAAAACCTCAATGTATTTGGTTTGGATGTTTTGTGTTTCATCGCCATCTTCCAGATGTTCTTTCTCATCGTAATTCATTTTTGAATAACGATTAGTCAGATTGCTTTGTGCGCCGCGGCCTTTTTGCGGAAGAAAATTTGTGTTCATCCTATTGAAAATAAGCATCAAATCAGACAAAAGAAAGAAGACTCGTGTTAAGATTTTTCAACATTTTTTAGTGCTCTAAACCAATTCTTTACATATGTTAGAAATAGTTTTCACATCGCCCATCGTATAATAGTGTAAACATGGTACGCCGAATTTAACCAACTCTTTACTCTGTTGAATGCACCATTCTGTACCAACATGTTTCACCTCAGCATCGTCTTTGCATTTTTTTGCTTCTTTCACCAAATCTTCCGGCAAGTTGATGTAGAATGATGACGGAATGCTATTGAGTTGCCCCAATTTTGTAATTGGTTTAATACCCGGAATAATTGGCACAGTAATGCCAATTCTTCTGCAATCCTCTACAAATCTGAAGTAAGCTTTATTATCAAAAAACATTTGCGTAACGATATAATCACCGCCCGCATCTATCTTCTCTTTCAGGTATTGCAAATCCTGTTCGTAATTGGCAGCTTCAAAGTGTTTTTCAGGATAACCTGCTACTCCGATACAAAAATCAGTTTTTACAGGATTGATTAAATCATGGTCGCGGTATTTTCCGCAATTCATATCATTTATTTGTTGAACCAAATCCAGTGCAAAAGGATGCCCATCTGGTTCCGGTACAAATTTCTTTTCTAATTTTCGTGCATCGCCGCGTAAGGCTAAAATATTCTGGATACCAAGAAACCCTAAATCTATTAAGGAATTCTCAGTTTCTTCCCTGCTGAATCCTCCACATAAAAAATGAGGTACAGCTTCAACATTATATCTGTATTTAATAGCAGCACAAATACCAACGGTTCCAGGTCGTTTACGCACTGCAACCTTTTCAAAATAGCCTTCGGACGTTTGTTTGTATTCAAATTCTTCTCGATGGTAAGTAACATCTATAAAAGGTGGCTTAAATTCCATCAAAGGATCTAGCACTTTAGTAATAGAGTCTATACTCTTTCCTTTTAATGGCGGTAATATCTCAAATGAAACAAGTGTTTTTTCGTTGTTCTGTGCTAATATATCGGTTACTTTCATATTTTTAAAATGGACACGAAAATACTAAATACAACACTAATATCATAAAATCCCGAATTCTAATTAAAACCGACCAAATAATAAATTATTATTGATATAAATCAAAAACATGCTTAATATTACAATTAACAAAACAAATAAAAATGAAAAAATTACTATTTCAAGCTATTATAATTATTGTCACATTGACAATATTCTCATGTAGTAAGACTAAAAGTCCAGTGACGAAGACAGAGAATCCCGCCAAAGCTACCCTAGCTAATAAGCTGGTTGTGGATACCTTCGGGGTAAATAATAATCAAACTTTTGAGTTTGGAAATAAAATTTATTTTTCTAAAAATGGTACTGTCACAAAATTAGGTTGTAAGATGGCTAGTCTGGGTAATTTCAGGGTGTCATTCTGGGATTTTACTACACAAAACCTAATTGCTGCCACAACAATTAATGTAACAGATACAACTCAGTTTATTTATAACACAGTATCTGCAATTACTGTTACTGCCAATACCCGTTACATGTTATCCATAAATAATAGTATTTCGGGAATTAAACACCCATATTATATATTTTATAAATATCCGGGTTCTGCAAGTATTTATCCTTTTACTACCGGCAGTGTAACGTATGAAAGTCTCCAGTCAAAAATTTCCGCTTCTTCTGTATTTCCGGATTCATATTTAGTTGGGGATCAAGTTATATTCGGCGGTGTTCCGGATCTTCAGTTTGAATTTACAGAGTAAAAAAGTAACCTAAATTAAAACAAACGGTACATAAAAATGCCTGAGATTATTATAATATAAACAATAAAACAAAATGAAAAAAACAATTTACACAGCAGCGTTATTCTTGATACTCGGAATAGCTGCAATCTCTTGTAAAAAAGATTCAACAGCTAAGTTTGGTACATCAGTTAGTGGAACCGAAAGCATTTTTAGTTTAGGCATCTTTGATACACCCGTATTTTCCGGAAATACAAGTAAGCGCAATAGAGGTTATGAATTTAAACCGAATAAGGCGGGGAGAATAACGCACTTAGGTGCTAAAATATCTAAAGGAACTTATGTTGTTACATTATGGGATTCAACAGCACAAAATATCATAAAATCAGCAAATATAACCAACACCGATTCCACTCAATATGCATATACCGATATTGATGATGTTACTGTTCAGGCAGGCAAAGTTTATGTAATAACAGTATATAATCAACCGGTTGGTGGTACAACCCAAAATAACATTTGGTATTCCCCTATTACATCTCCAACTAATAATTTTCCAAAAACAGTTGGTGACATTACATTTATGGCTTATGTGGAGCGAAATGCCACAACAGCAACTGAATTATTTCCTTATTCTTTTGCTAGA
>JAYVPA010000216.1:0-13229 GCA_043757615.1 Sphingobacteriales bacterium
CGGTTCCTGATGTTCTATTCTGTCATAAATCGGGAGGATCTCATTGTCAACAAAAGAAACCACTGAATCAATGATCATTTGTTGTTCTTCATCTAAATCTTCAGGCGTGAAAGTATCGTTGTAATTGCTTTCTTTAACTAAAAACTCACCGCCCTTAAGCAGGTTTTTTACTTCTGATAATGTTTCGCTCATTTTGTATTTGTTTTTTATTTTGTGTTTTATTTTACTAAGATTTATCTCTGCGCTCGAAATGACAACCAACGATTAAAATTACAATGCACGCATTGGAATAACAAACGTTTGGTCAAAAGTATTGGTTAAGGATTTGTTATCAATTTTCACTAAATTTACTTCTCGGAAATTCAGAACATCATTTAATTGACCGAAATCAAATATCCTATGACGCGTGAAGAAATATTAGCTGCGATTGACGAAAAATATACATCTATTGGTCAGGACCCGGATGTACATCTGCAAGGGCTCTTACATGGAAAAACTATTACGTACTGGGATTACATTAATCTGGATGCGCTGTTGGGATTACAAATTCAGCGTACGCAATTACCTGATGAAATGATTTTTATCCTGTATCATCAAATCAATGAGTTATTATTTAAGATGATGTTGTGGGAAATTGAACAAGTTTCCAGAGATGAGAGTATTACTACGCAAAAATTTTCTTTACACCTGAATCGCATCAGCCGTTATTTTGATATTCTGACGACGTCTTTTAATATTATGAGAGATGGAATGGAAAGAGAGCAATATATGAAATTCAGAAATACGCTGACACCAGCCAGCGGTTTTCAAAGTGCGCAGTATCGCAAGATAGAATTTGCATCTACCGAATTAATTAATCTGATTGATATCCGTTTCAGAGCAACGATTGATCGTAATACTCCTTTTGAAAATGCTTACGATCATTTGTACTGGCAGGCAGCAGGTAAAGATTATGCGACAGGAAAGAAAACTGCATTGCTGAATAATTTCGATAAAAAATATCTGGAAGAATTTATTACGTTCATGAAAGAATACAACACTACAAATCTCTGGACGAAATTTAAAGCATTGCCTGAAGCTGACCAAAAAGATGAGGAGTTAGTAAAAGCGATGCGTCATTACGACCATACGGTGAATATAAAGTGGGTAAAGGCACATTTGAATGCCGCTAAAAAATATATTGGTGGTGGTGAAGCAACAGGCGGCAGTGAATGGCAAAAATATATGCATCCGAAATATCAGAAACGGATTTTCTTTCCTGAGTTATGGTCAAAAGAAGAACTGGAAAACTGGGGAAATGATTATTAATTTGAAAATTTGATGATTTGATGATTTGATGATTTGAAAATAAATATTTTAATTTATAAATAAACTTTGCGTCTTTGCCCCTTTAAAAACTTTGCGTGAAAAAATAAAATATGCTTGCAACAATCACACATAACAATAAAAATCACCATGTGGATTTATCTAAACCTATTGATATTTCTTTGCCGGTAAAAGTTGGCGGCGTGAAAGCATGGTATGTGGATGAGCCAAAATTTGAAGCAGTTCGTATGGGTGATTGGGTAGGTGAAGTAAAACAAGGTGGTTCTGTAAATTTCAGAAATATATTTTTCAATCCGCACGGCCATGGCACACACACGGAATGTGTGGGACATATCAGCGCGGCAAATTATTCTGTGAATGATAGTTTAAAACAATTTCATTTTGTTGCAAAACTTATTTCTGTTTCTCCTGAAGAAATTAATGGTGATTTTGTTATAACGCAAAAAACGCTGGAACCTTTTTTAGAAAACGATTTAACAGAAGCACTTATAATCAGAACAATTGAAAACACGGAAGAAAAACAAAACAAAAATTATTCGAATACAAATCCGGCATTTATTGATGAAGATGCAATGAAGTATATTGTAGAGCAAGGAATTCAGCATTTATTATTAGATACGCCAAGTGTAGATAAAGAAGTGGATGGCGGAAAATTACTGGCGCATCGTACATTTTGGCAATATCCTGAACATCCGAATACTTTCAGGACAATTACAGAAATGGTTTTTATTCCTAGTGGTATTGAAGATGGAATGTATTTATTAAATCTTCAGGTGGCTGCTTTTGAAAATGACGCCGCGCCTTCACGTCCTGTTTTATATAGCCTGATAAAATTTTTTAACCACATAGACATATAGCGTTAAAATGGTTGATTAAGTTTTACATAGAGGCATGCTTTCACATAGACATTCTATGATAGAATTTAATTCCTATTCTTACCTTTATTAGAATCATTCTCTATAACTCTATGTGGTTAAAAATTTAATTTTTAAATGCCTGATTTTTTTTGTTTATTTGACATGTTATAATAAAATTAAATGGATTTAAATTTTAAAGGAAAGTATGCATTGGTTTGCGGCAGCACACAAGGAATTGGTAAAGCTGTAGCTGTTGAATTAGCAAGTTCAGGTGCAAACATAATTTTACTTTCACGTAATGAAGAAAAATTAAAAACTGTTTTATCTGAATTAGATAATTCAAAGAACCAAAACCACACTTACATCGTGTGTGATTTTTCGAATCCCGAAAATTTAAAAACCAATGTAGAAAATTATTTAATAAAAAATCATGCTATTCATATTTTAGTAAATAATACAGGCGGTCCGCCTGCCGGTCCTGTTACTTCTTCGCAAACAGAAGATTTTTTAATTGCGTTCAACAATCATTTAATCTGCAATCATATTTTAGCGCAAGCAGTTTTGTCCGGAATGAAAAATGAAAAGTACGGACGAATCATTAATATTATTTCTACTTCTGTAAAACAACCAATTGAAGGATTGGGTGTTTCTAATACTATTCGTGCAGCTGTAGCAAACTGGTCAAAAACATTAGCGGGCGAAGTTGCTCAGTTTGGTATTACAGTAAACAATATTTTACCCGGTGCAACAAACACAATTCGTTTGCAAACTATCTTCGAAAACAAAGCAACAAAAACAGGAAAAACAATCGACGAAATAAAACAGGAAATGATGGATGAGATTCCTGCAAAACGTTTTGCGGAAGCAAACGAGATTGCAAATGCAGTTGTTTTCTTGGCATCATCTGCTGCAGCGTATATTACCGGAATAAATGTTCCGGTTGACGGCGGAAGAACCTCTAGTTTATAAACAAAATTTATGTCATTAGAAATCATACATAATTATATTAACGATGAATTGGTGAAACCAAACTCTAATCAATATATTGATGTCATAAATCCTGCAACAGCGGAAGTATATGCACAATTACCTGACTCTGATGAAACTGATGTTCAATGTGCGTATGCAGCAGCAGAGACCGCTTTTCCTATCTGGTCTGCTATGACTGCAGATAAACGTTCACAGATTTTAATGAAGATAGCAGATGGCATTACAAAAAATGCTGATAAACTTGCATTAGCAGAATCTGATGATAACGGAAAGCCTTTATCATTAGCCAAGATATTAGATATACCACGTTCTTCGGTTAATTTTAATTTCTTTGCTTCAGCCATTTTACATTTTTCAAGTGAATCTCATTCATCTGAAGATAGTTTTATAAATTATACATTGCGAAAACCAATCGGTGTTGTTGGTTGTATTTCTCCGTGGAATTTGCCTTTATATTTATTCACCTGGAAAATTGCTCCTGCATTAGCTGCAGGAAATTGTGTAGTGGCAAAACCATCGGAAATTACGCCAATGACTTCTTTTCTATTGTCGGAGATTTGTATAGAAGCGGGCTTACCAAAAGGTGTTTTAAATATTGTACATGGATATGGAAATAAAGTTGGAAATGCAATTGTATCACATCCGAAAATTGCTGCTATTTCATTTACTGGCGGAACACAAACAGGTGAACAGATTGCAAAAATTGCTGCACCCATGTTCAAGAAATTATCATTGGAATTAGGCGGTAAAAATCCAACTATCATTTTTTCAGATTGTGATTATGACAACATGCTCGCAACTGTTTTACGTTCTTCATTTTCCAATCAGGGACAAATTTGCTTGTGTGGCTCACGCATCTTTATTGAACGATCTATTTATGAAAAATTCAAAAAAGATTTTATTGAAAAAACAAATCAACTCATTATTGGTGATCCTTTAGATGAAAAAACAAATATCGGCTCTGTTGTTTCGGAACAACATCTGAATAAAGTAAAATCATATATCGAATTAGCAAAAGAAGAAGGCGGGAAAATTTTAGCCGGAGGAAATCAGGTTAAGATAGATGGACGCTGTGAAAAAGGATATTTCTTACAACCAACAATTATTGAAGGATTGGAATATAATTGCAGAACCAATCAGGAAGAAATTTTTGGTCCTGTAGTAACTATCATGCCTTTTGATACTGTAGAAGAGGTATTGATGTACGCAAACAGCACAAAGTATGGTTTAGCAGCATCTGTATGGACAGAAAATTCAAGCCGTACACATCGTATTGCAGAAAAACTGAAAAACGGAGTTGTATGGATAAACTGCTGGATGATTAGGGATTTGCGAACACCATTTGGCGGGATGAAAAATTCCGGTATTGGTCGTGAAGGTGGCTGGGAAGCTTTACGTTTCTTTACAGAAGCAAAAAATGTTTGTATAAAATATTAAAGAAATAAATGTCAGGTTTCAATCAAAATATAATCAACTTTGTAAATAATGAAAAATGGACTTATGCAAAGACAATGCCTGAATGGCCTCATGAATATATTGTAAGAGAAAAAGTAAATGAAAAATTATTTTTAGATATTGTTTTGCATATTAGAGAATTTGGCTATAGTGGAAAATTTTATTCAAAAACAATGACATACTTTGACCAAGACGGATTTAGCTATTGGACAATGGGTGCACCTATTGAGGAAACGATGATTCTAAATAGAACTCAAAAAGAAAACACATACGAACAGCGATTAAAAAACGGAACATTACCAAAGATTAAAAATTTATAAATGTCATCATTACTAGGTCAATTTTACACGAGGATTAAAGGCTCACAAGAAGATATCGCTTCTGAAGGACTTGCATACATATTACAACGTTCTAAATCTGCAAGGAAAGCATTAAATAAAGTAATTAAAATTGACAGTGGATTAGATTTTGAAGGTTTAAATTATACAACACAAAATATTGGCGAGAAACTAGAAAGACCTGATATTTCAGGATATGATAATAATGGAGTTGAAGTTGTCATTTTAGAAGCAAAATTTTGGGCAGCACTTACAGAAAATCAACCTATTGGATATCTGAAAAGATTACGCGAAAACTCAATTTTAATTTTTGTTTGTCCTACTTTAAGAGTTAGACCAGTTTTTGACGAAATTCAAAAACGAGTAAAAAATGCAGAACTTAAATACGAAATAAATATTGAGAATCACTCTATAAATATTGACACAAATAAAAATATCATTGTTAAAACCTGGGATGAAATCTTAGGAATAATCAGAATTCATTTAGTACAGGAAAATGAACAAATATTACTTTCAGATTTAGATCAAATTATTGGGCTTTGCGATACGATAGATAACAATTCTTTCCAACCATTTCAAAGTGAGGATTTTTCACCAAGCTTTGCAAAAAGAATAAATTCGTACTACGACCTAACAGACAAAGTTGTTGATGAATTAAAAAAAAGAAATCTCGCTGATACAACAAATTTAAATTCTACTCCACAAAAATATGGTTACACAAGATATTTCAAACTTGAAACATTAGGAATCTCACTAAATGTAAGATTTGATATTTGGGAAAGAATTGCAGATACACCATTCTGGTTGAGTATAAAAGATGATACAACAGGAAAATTTTGGATTCAAAATGAAAGTTTTAAATTCAAAACAAAAACAATAGTATCAAAATTTTCAATAACAACTTATGAGAATAATAAGAAAGAATTGTTTATTCCTATCTTTCCTCTTTTAGATAAAACAGAAGATATTGTTATAAATGATATCGTAAATCAAATTTTAAGACTAAAAAATGAACTGATATAATATAATACAATGGAAGAAAACAAAATCATCAATTCATCAAAAGCACCTGAACCAGTGGGTGCATATCCGCATGCGCGACGTATTGGAAATTTAATATTTCTTTCCGGTGTCGGTCCACGTGAAAAAGGAACGAAAAAAATTCCTGGTGTTGAACTCGATGAAACCGGAAAGATTATTTCTTACGATATTGAAACTCAATGTCGTTCTGTTTTTCAAAACATAAAATATATTCTGGAAGATGCAGGTTCTGATTGGAACAACATTGTGGATGTAACTGTTTTCTTAACAAATATGAAAGCAGATTTTACTACTTATAATAAAATCTATGCGGAATATTTTAAAGACAATCAACCGTGCAGAACAACGATAGAAATTTTAAGTTTACCGACACTCATTGCAATTGAATTAAAAGTGATTGCTACAATTGATTAATATTTTTAATCGAATAAAATAAATAAGATGGCACTTAAACAACCAATAAATATCAAAAAATGGATTGATGAAAATCGTCATTTATTGAAACCGCCTGTTGGCAATAAAGTAGTTTGGGAAGACACTAATTTTATTATTATGGTGGTTGGCGGACCGAACTCAAGAAAAGATTATCACTATAATGAAACGGAAGAATTTTTTTATCAGTTGGAAGGGAATATTTTAGTGAAAGTGCAGAATGAAGGCAAGATGTTCGAAGTTCCGATTAACGAAGGTGAAATTTATTTGTTGCCCGCAAAAGTTCCGCACTCTCCTATCAGAGGTGCAAATACTGTAGGTTTAGTGATTGAATACAAACGTGACGATAAACAAAAAGACGGATTGCTTTGGTTTTGCGAACAATGTAATAACAAATTGTACGAAGAATATTTTGCGTTAGACAATATCGCTACTCAATTTCAAGGAGTATTTGCGAAATTTTATGGAAGTGAAATTTTACGCACTTGCAAAAACTGCGGACATGTAATGGAACCGCCAAAATAAAATAAATGAGCATCCTGAAAATCGACATACACACACACATTCTTCCGGAAAATATTCCAAACTGGAAGGAGAAATTTAGCTATGGCGGTTTTATTCAATTAGATCATTACAAACCTTGCTGCGCAAAAATGATGCGCGACGATGGGAAATTTTTTCGTGACATAGAAGAAAATTGCTGGTCACCTGAAACAAGAATTAATGAATGCAATCAACATCATGTGAATGTGCAGGTTTTATCAACGGTACCAATTATGTTTTCATATTGGACAAAACCAAATGATTGTTTAAGTATTTCTGAATTTTTAAATAATCATATTGCAAATATCGTTCGGCAATACCCAACCAAATTTATTGGCTTAGGAACGGTGCCGTTACAATCACCTGATTTGGCGATAAAAGAATTAGAACGCTGTAAAATAATCGGATTAGCCGGTGTGCAAATCGGCAGCAATGTAAATCAGGAAAATTTAGGTGATGCAAAATTTGCTGATTTCTTTACAGCATGCGAACAATCAGACATGGCTGTTTTTGTGCATCCATGGGAAATGATGGGCGAAAAGGCCATACAGAAATACTGGCTGCCATGGCTAGTTGGAATGCCCGCAGAAGTTTCGCGTGCTATTTGTTCATTGATATTTTCAGGAACATTAGAAAGATTACCTAAATTAAGAATTGCATTTGCACATGGCGGCGGTTCTTTTCCTTCAACAATTGGTAGAATTGACCATGGCTTTCATGCACGTCCTGATTTATGTGCAATCGACAATAATATTTCACCTCAACATTATCTGAATAAAATTTATTACGACTCATTAGTGCATGAACCAATGATGCTGAATTATCTGGTAAAATTAGTGGGTGCAGACAGAATCGCATTAGGCACAGATTATCCATTTCCATTAGGTGAATTAGAACCGGGGAAATTAATTGACTCTATGAATTACGACAACAACATTAAAGAACGATTATTATCAGGAACAGCTTTAGAATGGCTGAATCTTGATAAAAATAAATTCATATAAAATTATGAATACAGATATCAAATATCATAACAGCGAAGCATTTGCAGAAGAAGTAGACGCCAATGATCCATTGGCGAGATACAAACATTTGTTTCATTTTCCAAAAGATGCAAATGGAAATCCATTAATCTATTTCTGCGGAAATTCTTTAGGTTTGCAACCAAAAACTGTTCGTTCATATATTGAACAAGAATTATTAGACTGGGAGAATTTTGGTGTAGAAGGACATTTTCATGCAAAGCATCCATGGATGCCGTATCACGAATTTCTTACAGAAAAAATGGCACGCATTGTTGGTGCAAAAAAAAATGAAGTTGTTGTGATGAATTCACTGACTGTAAACTTGCATTTAATGATGGTTTCATTTTACAGGCCAACCTCAACTAAATATAAAATTGTTATTGAACAAAGTGCGTTTCCTTCTGATCAGTATGCCGTGCAATCGCAAATAAAATTTCATGGCTATAAAACAGAAGATGGATTGATTGAAATTAAATCGCGTGAAAATGAAAATATCATACGCACTGAAGATATCGAAAAACTGATTGAAGAACAAGGTGATAGCATTGCAATGATTATTCTTGGAGGTGTCAATTATTACACAGGACAAGCATTCGACATGAAACGCATTACGGAAATTGCACATAATAAAAATATTGTCGTTGGTTTTGATTTAGCGCATGCTGCCGGAAATATAGCATTGCAGTTACATGATTGGAATGTTGATTTTGCAGTCTGGTGCAGCTATAAATACCTGAACAGCGGACCAGGCGGAATTGGAGGTTGTTTTGTACATGAGAAATATGCAAAGAATAACACACTTCCCCGTTTTGCAGGCTGGTGGGGAAACAACAAACAAGAACGCTTTTTAATGCAGTCAGATTTTAATGCAATCGAAGGTGCAGAAGGTTGGCAGCTTAGTAATCCGCCGATATTAGCATTGGCAAGTCTGCGTGCATCCTTAGATATTTTTGAGGATGCAGGCATGAAAAACCTGATTACAAAAAGTCATTTACTGACAGGCTATCTTGAGTATTTATTTAATGAAATAAAAAATGATGCAATTGAAATTATCACACCGAAAGATTCCAGTCAGCGTGGTGCACAACTTTCTGTCAGATTAAAAAACAGAGATAAATTATTTTTTAATACGCTTACAGAAAGCGGCGTGATTTGTGACTGGCGTGAACCTGATGTAATCCGCTTAGCTCCTGTTCCTTTGTACAATTCATTTATAGATGTATATCAATTCATACAAAAACTAAAAACTCTTTTAGTATGAACCAAAAAATTATAATTGTTGGTGCAGGTCTGACAGGTTCTTTATTATCTATTTATTTAGCAAAACGTGGTTTTCAAATTGAACTTTTTGAACGAAGACCGGATATGCGAAAGGTCAACATCAGCGCAGGAAAATCTATCAACTTAGCATTATCTACCAGAGGAATTCATGCGCTGAAACAAGTCGGACTTGATACAAAAATTTTAGAGAATGCTATTCCGATGCGCGGCAGAATGATACACGATGAAAAAGGAAATACAAATCTTCAGCCATACAGTAAAAATGAACACGAGTATATCAATTCTATTTCAAGAAAAGAACTGAATGAATTATTGATGAATGAAGCGGAGAAATTTCCGAATGTAAAAATTCATTTTAATATGCGCTGCACCGGCATGGATACAAAAACCGGTGAAGCTTTTTTTACAGATGAACTAAGGCATACAGACGCAACTATTACAGGCGATACGGTAATCGGTACAGACGGTTCTGCGTCAGCAATTCGCATGGAGTTTTTGAAATCAGGTCATTTCAATTTTTCACAGCAATATGAAAATTACGGTTACAAGGAACTGACAATTCCTGCAGCATATAATAATGGTTTCCGAATAGAAAAAAATGTACTGCATATCTGGCCACGCGGTTCATACATGATGATTGCATTACCAAATATTGATGGTGATTTTACATGCACCTTATTTATGCCAAATGATAATGCAGAAAGAAATATAAGTCAGCTGGAAACTAACCAAAATGTACTTGATTTTTTTAATCAAGTAATGCCGGATGCTGTACCACATATGCCAAATTTAGCGGATGATTATTTTTCCAATCCAACAGGAAGTTTACTGACTGTAAAATGTTTTCCATGGAATATTGGCGGAAAAGCTTTGTTGATTGGTGATGCTGCGCATTCCATGGTTCCGTTTTTTGGACAAGGCATGAATTGTTGTTTTGAAGACTGTTATCATTTTGATTTTCTTGTAGAAAAATACGGTAATGACTGGCAAACAATATTTGAAGAATTTGGAAAAATAAGAAAAGAAAATACAGATGCAATTGCTGATTTAGCTATTGAAAATTTTGTTGAAATGCGCGATTTGGTAGCAAATGCAACATTTGTTTTAAAGAAAAAAGCGGATGCATTACTGGAAGAAAAATATCCGGAATATTTTATTTCAAAATATGCAATGGTGACATTCCATAGATTACCATATGCAATTGCCAAACAACGCGGACAAATACAGGATAAAATTTTAATGGAAATATGCGGTAAAATAAATGCCATTGAAGAACTGGATTTAGAAGACGCAATTTCAAAAATCAGAAAGGAGTTTTCAAGAAACGGAATGGAAGAAAAGATTGCATCTGTTTACTAATGCTATTAAATATTAAAAGAAGGTTTGGTTTCTTCGTTTATTCTACTTTTCAATTAATCAAAATATTAATCAGCATTTTGGACCTGTTTAATTTTGATTTGCTATTTCACATTCTAAAATTTTAATATACATTTAAAATGTAATACTATTGAAGATAGAAAATCATCTATGCTATGTCCACTTACAAACGCATTCCGTTAAAACCATTTCCAAATGGGAGATATGTAGTTGCTCATACCGACGAGATAAAAACGGGCAAATCATTACCAAACGGAGCCTACAAAGCCTATTGTGAAGATGTGAGTATAGATTTTAATATTTGGGAAACCAAGATTTACATTGACCCGCCTATTTGCAAAGGTGATGGCCGGTGACACAATACAGAATGTGGGCACAACAATTTTACTATCATGACTCTTTGCAGTCAAATTATGCACCCAGTGAAATTATTTAATTTAAAAATATCATAAAAATCCTTAAGTAACAGAAGGTTAAAGAATGATTATTCATTTTCTTCCAAACATTATTTAGATTTGTTCGTTATTATCTTCTCATGAAATTGAAAATAATCTTTATATAATCATCATAGCTGTTATGAAAAATATTTTATTGCTTGTCTTAACCGTTTCTTTTTTCAATTTTTCTTTTTCATCTGCTGAAGATGCATGGAAACTGGAAAAAGATAAGGATGGTATAAAAGTTTGGAACCGCAAAATGCCAAATTCTTCTTTGAAAGAATATAAAGCTTCAGTAATATTGAATTCGACAGTAGACAAAGTAGTGGCTTTTGTAAAAAATATTTCAATGTTTGACAAATGGATGTATAAAGCAGATGTGGGTAGTCCTAAAATAATTAAGCAGGTAAGCGACAATGATTATTATACCTACATGACTATTTCTGCACCTCTTATAAAAAGCAGGGAAACTATTACACATATGATTGTTAATCCAAAAGATAATAAAGGTGGTGTATTAATTACACTGGATAGTGCGCCGGATATTTTGCCAAAGAATGATAACTATGTCCGCATCTTAAAGTCGAAAGGCTATTTTAAAATTACTCCTTTAACAAATGGAAAGATTGAGTTTTTGCATCAGGCTTATGGCTCGCCCGGCGGTGGTATTCCGGATGTCTTGGTTAATATGTCTTCGGTAGATTGTCCTTTTTATATGCTTTCCAAACTTAAGACATTGCTGTAATTTCAAAACCTAATTTTTCTAAATCTTTCCAAAACATAGGATATGACTTATTAACCACATCGGGTTCTTCAATAATTAGTTCATTTAATTTTAATGTTAATGGAGCAAATGCCATTGCCATCCGATGGTCTTCATATGTTTTAATTGGAGAATTAGGGAATTGGGGAATTGGGGAATGATTGATTTGTAGTTGCCAGTTATTACTATCTGTTTCAACCAAGGAAGCTAATTTCAGTTTTTGCAATTCATTATCTAACGCAGTAATTCTGTCTGTTTCTTTAATGCGCAGTGTTTGCAAACCATTACAATTCAGCTCTATTTTCAAGGCCGCGCAAAATGCAACTACTGTCTGTGCCAAGTCAGGGCATTCCAGAAAATCAAAATTACATTGTGTGAAATACGGCTTTCTGATTTTATTTAATACAACAGCATTTTCATTCCAAGTCGTTTCAACACCAAAGCTGTTTGCTATGGCAGCAATAACACTATCGCCTTGTATCTGCTGACTGGTTAATCCTTTTAATTCTATTGATGCACTTTCTGATAAGACAGCAATTGAATAAAAATAGGATGCTGCACTCCAATCACCTTCTATAAAAAATGATTTGGGTTGATAATTACCGCTCTCTACTTTTATTCTATTTCCTTCAAATACTGTTTTGATTCCAAAATATTCTATCATCTTCAATGTCATTTTTATATATGGTACAGAAACAATAGTACCAGTTAAATCTAACTCTAATCCTTCCTGTAAAGTTGGAGCAATTAATAATAAAGCTGTTATATATTGAGAAGAGGTGTCTGCAGGCAATGAAATTTTACCGCCTTTTAATTTTTTTCCTTTAATACGCAAGGGTGGAAATCCTTCTTTATTTTCATAAGAAATATCTGCACCTAATTTTGTTAATGCATCCACTAAAATTTTTATGGGCCGCTGCTTCATGCGTTCACTGCCTGTCAAAACTACTTCTCTGCCTTCCTGCGTTGCTAAGAATGCACTCAGAAAACGAAATGTGGTGCCGCCTGCACCTGCATCTAATACATCCTCTTTTGATTGTAAAATGTGTTGTAAAAAAATGGTGTCATCTGCATTCGACAAATTTTGCATTTCTATCTGATTATTACACAACGCATCAATAATCAATACACGGTTACTGATACTTTTAGACCCATTTAACTGAATGGAGCTTTGTATAAAATCCCGGGATGGTTTTTTTATGATGTACGACAAAGACATACTGCAATAGTACAAAGAAAATTTAGAATTGTGAATCTGGAGTTATGAATTATGAAACGAAAAAGAAAAGATTAGTTTTCTTTTGTCTGAAATTTATCTTTGTTTTTAATCCAAAGAAAAATAATTACACCAACTAAAATGATTG
>JAYVPA010000217.1:0-3516 GCA_043757615.1 Sphingobacteriales bacterium
CGAGGTCATAAACCTCGCCGACGTCCAACAGGAATAAAACATTTAAATTACTAATTAACATTTCTCCTTCAACTTTAACTTATTTTTGATTGTTTTTGAAATGTAGCACACTTATAAATAGCGTATATTTGTAACTCACAACGTAGACATGAAATTACTATACACCAGCATCTGCTTTATCTTTATATCCTGTTTTTCAATAGCATCCCTGCATGCTACTGATTATCCGAATGACCGCTCTGTTTTAGATTCTACTATACAGCCTTTTTATCATGGCGTTGCATCAGGAGACCCGCTTACAGACAGAGTGATAATATGGACAAGAGTGACTACAGATTCTGCTACTGTTCTGGTGAAATGGCGCGTTGCTACAGATACAGGAATGCTGAATATTGTAGGACAAGGCGTTATTAGTACAGATAGCTCAAAAGATTACACAGTAAAAAAAGATGTTACAGGATTAATACCCAATACTTATTACTATTACGAATTCGAAGCCTTAGGAAGATATTCGCAGCGTGGCAGAACAAAAACTACATCTGTAGGGGATTTAACGGATTTCAGAATTGCCGTAGTAAATTGTTCTAATTATTCATTCGGATATTTTAATGCATATGATGCTGTCAGGGTGAGAAATGATGTAGATATGGTGATTCACTTAGGTGATTATATCTACGAAGATGGTTTGCGAAGAGGAACATCAGCAATTGATACCATTCATCGCAGAACATTTCCGGAATACGACGCTTTTGATTTGGTTAGTTACAGACAACGTTATGCCTGGTATCGTTTAGATCCGTCTTTACGTGATTTACATCAGCAGTTTCCAATGGTCGTTATCTGGGATGACCATGAGTTTGCAAATGATGCTTTTGCAGATACATCAGCTTATCATAATCCTGCAACACAGGGTTCATGGGCTATAAGAAAAGCGAATGCTATAAGGGTTTATAAAGAATGGATTCCGATGCGTGAAGATCCGACGAGAACAAATATCATTAACTGGACACAGAAGATTGGAAATTTAGCAGACATAATTTATACAGAAGACAGAATAGAAAAGAAAGACGTTAACAGTTCTCAACAAGGACTAGATTTAATAACGCATGTAGAAAATCTTGAATACGATACACCGGATAAACCGATGCATGGTTTTACGCAATTAGAATGGATACCTGAACAAATTAAAAAATCTACGGCAACCTGGAAAGTGCTTGCGAATCAGGTCGTATTTTCAAATTATGTCTATAAACAAACCCTTCTCGGTCTTTCTTTTCCCTGGCATAGTGCGGCAGGTTGGGATATTTATCCCTTAGACAGAAAGAAAGTGCTGGATACCATAAATTATTACAATATAAAAAATATGGTTGTGCTCAGCGGTGATATTCACATTGCTATGACCTTTGATATACCAAATGGTGTGGTGCCTTATAATCCAACTACCGGTGAAGGTTCCGCAGGTGTTGAATTTGTTGGTGATAATGTGGTGAACGGCGGCATATTCGGCGGACAGCAGAGTTATATGTACGCAAATAATCAGCACTTAAGATATGTGAATCCAGTATCAACCGGATATTATGTGTTAGACCTGACGCCTACTTCTGCCTGTGCAGATTATTGGGAAACAGATCTTACAGGCTTACTTAGTCCGTCTCTTAAATTATTAGGAACCTGGTGTACTAAGGTGAATGAAAATCACCTGAAACTTTATTCAGGACCAACTTATACGCCGCGCGTTTTTCCTGCATTGGTTTCTGAGAATCCACGAAATAATGGTTTGTCGGTTGGTGTAAAAAATAACCAGAATCAGGTTGAGTTGATGAGTATTTATCCTAATCCGACTCAGAATTATTTAAGATTCCAGTATTTTATGAAATCACCGGAAACATTATCTGTTTCTGTGTATGACATTTTAGGTAATGAAATAAAGACAGTAGATTACGGTCGTCAGTCAGGCGGGTTGCATCAGGATGCAATACTGATAATGGATTTACCTGCTGCTGAATATATACTTACTTTTAAAACAGAATCGAGCACTGTTTCGAGAAAGTTTATAAAATTCTAAAGGATTAAAGCAGATGAACTTTTACAGAAATCTCTTTAATTTTTGATAGACGATTTTCTTTTTTGCCAGCGCATGTTTTTCTACCAAATGCCAGGATAGCCATCCGAAAAGTATAGTTAACGGCAATGATACCAGTAACAATTCAAGCACATTAAATTTAAAATAATACATCAGCAGTTGTTGTATTGGGAAGCCATAAATGTAAGTGCCGTATGATACATCACCGAATTGTTCTCCGATAGAAGAAATGCCTTTAAGTGCCATAGAGCCTGCTATTATTATTGCAGGTGGTAATAAGACATATTGTATCAATTCAAAATCTTTAAAGGACATGCAGGCGAAAAAAAGCAATATAGATATCGCTAAAATGTAAAGTTTATACCGGCTTTTTTCTATTTCTATAACAGATAAAAAAGAACCGGACATGAATAATAATGCAAAATGAATCCATTGCCCCAAAGAGATGACACCAACATGTATATCCTGAAACGGCAGTAAAAACAGCCTTCCCAGGAATAAAACAATCAACAGCAGCAAAAGAATAAGTGCTTTTGTATTAGTATTGAATTTCTTTATAAATAGAAATGGAATAATAAACAGATACATGGAAAACTCATACGCAATGGTCCAGAGTGAGCCGTTAACGGCATATTTTGCAGGGTTGTTTTCAAATACACCGCTTATGTTTTGCTGCAGTTTTATAAGTGATAAATTGATGGGCACATATGTCCAGATACTTTTATTTTTAAAATAATCAAGCCATACGCCATTGTAGACGAATGAACACGCTACTGCTGAAACAATCAATACAACTATTAAAGCAGGATAAATTCTCAGCAATCTTTTTACCAGGTAATCCACAATATTTTCGCTGCGAAACAGACTTTGAAAAATCAGGTAACCACTAATGATAAAAAATCCTCTTACACCTAAATAAGAATACGACAAAGTGTGGTGTGTAAACTCAAACAGCGGATCCTGTTCTGAAAAACCGGAAAGCGGATAGCAGTGATGCACCACTACCAGAGCAGCAAATAACAAGCGTAAAAAATCAAAATTATTTTTATGCATCCCTGTTTGAGGTTAAAAAGTTTGTTAAGTTATTTAAAATATAAGAACTATTCCAATTTTTTTTAAGGTATTAAATGCTATTTTTGTATGAATGAAAAGCCTTTGGCAAAGAATTATACAAGCTGACGAGAAGAACTATTTACGTTGGAATACCTTTACGTTTGTTGGAATTGTGCTTATCATTATTTGCGGCATAAATTCTACAAGAGGTTTAGAAAGACACATGGATGTATTGTTCTGGGATGAATCACTTTATTTAACCAGAGGTTTATCAATGTTTAAACACATCCCGAGAGACTGGGGTCCGTCGTATTCATTGTGGTATAAATTTTTATCATTTTTTATCGATGATAAAATAAGATTGTATTATTTCAATTTCA
>JAYVPA010000218.1:0-13146 GCA_043757615.1 Sphingobacteriales bacterium
GTCGGATTTCCTCTTGAATCTAAAATTTGTCTTGCGTGAATGGAGATAATGTGACTCATTTTGTTTGGTTATTTTGTCGACAGTCCGCAGTCCACGGAACGTCGATAATTATTCGAGATTTGAGCAAATACAATCAACTGCGGACTGTGGACAGTGGACTGTAATACTTTATTTTACACTACCAATGTATAAAATTGTATTATAGGCAAATGTAACAATTCCGTTTTGTTCATACTTATTAAAAAGACTAACGATAGCATTTTTTAACTGTGGAAAATTCTCATGTCCTTCATTTGGCATGTAGGAAGAGGAAATTATCCGACCAATCAGGCCTTCTAAATCAAAATATTGCTCATAATCCAATACAAATTTCTTGAATTTATTGGGTGCAAAAAAATCAGTGATGATATCGGATGTAATATTACGGTGTGAAATTTCGTTATAATCTGTCGCGAATTCCTGAATTAGTTTTTCATAATCTTGCTGAAAAGGTTCGGTTTCTTTTCTGTCGTTCCAGATGAGACATAAATGTGCACCTGAATTAGCAATCCTGCGAAATTCTGTTTTTGTTTTTTCCCTGTTAAACCAGTGAAATGCCTGCGCGCAAACAATTAAATCAATGGAATTATCGGATAGGTTTGTTTCTTCCGAACTTCCGTGTAAACTTTTAAAATTATCAAATTCATGCAAAAAACCTTCGGCCGCTTTTCTCATAGGTTCGTTGGGTTCCACGCCATAAACGGTATTGCCGTTTTCTAAAAATACTTTTGCCGACAATCCTGTGCCGCTGCCTATATCTGCCACTACATCATCCGGCATTAAACCAATTTCTAATTGTAAAGTTGGAATGATTTCATCGGGATAGCCCGGGCGGTACTTGATGTAATTTTCTACACGGTCGGAGAAGCGTTGTTTGTAGTCCATAATGTGAAGTTATGGAAAAAAGATAATTTGTAAAATAATAAAATCATTAATGCATATGTGTGAAAAAACCATCTATATTTGCCTTCAGGGTTTATATATAAGTTAACATCTTTCAATAATTATACATGAAAGTAGGTGAAGAATATTTGTATTTCGAAAAGAAGCAAAGAATAATAATGTTTGATGACAATGAAGTATTTTACGATGAAATAGCATCAGATAATTCACTTAAATATACAAAAGGTAAAACTGCATTTTACTGCAGGGTTTCACGAAGTTTTTTTGATAAAAATTCCATCCTCATTAATACTTCAGAATTTTCTGAAAAAGAATTATTAATCCATCAACCACATTTACCATTGAGATTAAATTGTTTTAAAAACATCTTTTGGACAAATGAATCTTTTAAAATGGTTAGCGAATTCAGAGATTATTTAATTTCACAAGATATAGACTTAAAGGAGGTTCAAAATTTAGATTGCAATAAGGTTGTGATTCTCCCACTTAGTCAACAATTATCTGTAAAAAAACCAATCTTATTAGAAAGTAATAATAAAATATTTGAAGGTCTGGAATTATTATACCATTGTTTCAACATTCAATCTCCATACATAAAAATAGATAAACCTTATTTTTCCAGATTCCGGCCTGCGTTACAAGAAAATGATTCAAACAAACTACATGGAATTGGAATGTACAGAGGTGGAATTAAAAACAATATTCCATCTTATTATTTAGGAGGTTCTATAAGCCTATTAGAATTAGAATCTAAACGATTTAATAAATAATATCTTGCATTCATACATTTTCTCCAGAAGGTCCTTCAGAGTCCTTTTCAAGAGAATCTGCTATTAATAACCCTTCATTCTTACCACTTTCTTAATAATGATTTACGGGCATTTTCGTATCTTTACACAAACGATTTATCATGTTTTCAACTATCAAATTAAAAAGAGATATCTATTCTTCTGAAGAGCATTTAATGCTTCAAAAGATGTGTCAGCAGTTCATAGAAAAAGAAATTGCGCCGTACCATGCGCAATGGGAAGAAGATGGCCAGGTAAGCCGTGAAGTATGGACAAAAGCAGGTGAAGCGGGTTTATTATGCTTGGATGCTCCTGCTGAATACGGTGGTGCAGGGCTGGATTTTTCTTTCTGTGCCTTGATTACAGAAGAGATTTCAAAAGCAGGTTATACAGGACCGGGTTTCTTTTTACATTCTGATATTGTTGCACCCTACATTATTGATTACGGAACTGAAGCGCAAAAACACGAATGGCTGCCAAAAATGATAAGCGGTGAAGCGATTACGGCTATCGGTATGACAGAACCGGGCTGCGGAAGTGATTTACAGTCATTGAAAACAACCGCTGTTGATATGGGCGACCACTATGCGATAACAGGTCAAAAAACATTTATTACAAATGGCTATATGAGTGATATGGTAATTATTGCTGCGCGCACTATCATTAACGGAAAAGACAATGGCATTTCTTTATTTTTAATTGAATCTTCCCGTGCAGGGTATTCTAAAGGAAAACCGTTCAAAAAAGTAGGTATGAAAGCACAGGATACCTGTGAATTATTTTTTGACAATGTGCAAATTCCAAAAGAGAATATTTTGGGTGAAGTAGGTAAAGGTTTTATCTACATGATGCAAAAATTAGGCAGAGAACGTTTATCAGTAGCGTTAATGTCTGTAGGCGGTTCTGAAGGTGCATTGGAAAATACCATTGAATATACTTTGTCACGAACTGCATTTAAACAACCGATTGCAGCCTTCCAGAATACACAATTTAAATTAGCAGAGCTTGCTACTAAATTACAGATTCACCAGACTTTCTTAGACAGATGTGTTGAATTATATGTAAAAGGCGAATTGACCGCTGAAGTGGCTTCTATGGCAAAATATTCCGGTACAGATATGCATTCTGAAATCGTAGACGAATGCTTGCAGTTGCACGGCGGTTATGGTTATATGTGGGAATATTATATCGGCAGAGCATATGCAGATAGTCGTGTAGCAAGAATCTATGCGGGCACCAATGAAATCATGAAATTATTGATTTCACGTGGTTTGCTTAGAGAATTGCATGAGCAGATGAAACAAAAGAAAATCGCTGATTTAGTTGATAAGAATTGATTTTATTATTTTCATAAAATCACTAAATCATTTTAATCTGCGCAATCTGCAATTACAACGGTTTTATTTTCATTAACCTATCTGTCTTATTAAATTTATACGTGTAGCCCATCACAAAGTTTATGGAATTGATTTGTGGTATCACAGAATTTTTTTTCTGACCTAAGAGAAAATTTTCTGCAGTCGGTTCTGAAATATTAATCGCCTGCAATGTTTTCCGTGTCAGTCCTTTTCCATAATCAATTCCAAAACTGAATTTATCTGATTTTCTGTCGAGACTTGCGCCGATAGAATAATGCAGGTAACGCCAGCTGTCAGGGTTGAAAGCATCCTCCGTTCCTTTTTCCCGTTTCTGCAAACGGTATACCTGGTCGTGATTATTGAAATCGGTTCGAACCCCTAATAACAAACTCCATGCACGTGTTTTAACTTCACTCCTGATTCTTGTCCTGAATTTATACTCAAATCCAAACGCCACATTTACAATATGCTGATTTGATTGTTTGATAGTCATATAATCCTCTACATAAGTCGGCGTATTATTCTGCACAGGCCGTTTTACCGTTTTAGAATTATCCTTGATCATGTTGTATTCTTTTATGCCGATAAAATATTCTACCGTTGCACAAAATCTTATTTTCCTGTTTTCAATTTCAAATCCTAATGAAAGAGATGCCGGATCTTTAAAACTTGTTTTGATATTACTGTTGGAATTATTCAGCACAGAAGAAACTGCGTTGAATGAATCTGTGGGATTGAATCCCTGTTCACCTACATTATTTAATTCGGAAGACTGATACACTTTACTCTTACTGAATATCTTGAAAGAGGGCATGGTTGCTGTAAGGCCCACACGAAAAATCATGGAATCTTTTCTTGCAGATTTTTTTTCATATGCAAGTCCCACTTTTTCTATGGCACCAATATTATTTATATTAAAACTGATGTTGTTATTGTTCGATGAAACGAAATACGTATTCCTGATTTTATTATCACTGGTGATATTATAACTCTGACGATACTGTAAACTGATGTATGTAAAAAATTGTGTATAGCCAACTGACCAGTTATCATTTATTTTATATCCGAAGGCACCGCCGAACCAGTTAGCAATTCCGTTATAATCATATTCCACACGGGCGTTATAAAATTCATCCCCTGGCAGCCTGCTGAATACGTCATAGTTCATGGTATTAGTTTGTTCGTAATGCAGCGAAGTTCTGTAACGAACCAAAGAACCATACACCATTTTGAATTTTGAATTCTTTCTTATGATTAATGAACCTGATGCAATCTGAGGATATAACATAAGTTTCGCAGATTTCAAATCCAGTTTTGTGCCAGCTGCATTTTTTAAATTTACGATATCAATTCCGTATGCATTTGCGCTAATACTTATCTTTGGTGACTCAATAAAACCTAAGCGCGCAGGATTGTAATACATGGCACTGTTGTCTGAAACGCCTGCAACTACAGCACCTCCAAGCAATGTGTTTTCTGCGCCATATTGCTGCGACCAGTAATGATTCTGTGCATGAATATTTTTCATATTCAGCAACAAGAATAAAACAGCAATGGAGATTCTCATATTGGAAATTACGGATAAAAGTTGAGAGATGGTGATACTATTTGATTCATGAGGACATGTACCATAGCAGAAGACGAACCAAGGCGAAGTGATGGATACAACAGATTGCTTCACTCCGTTCGCAATGACCTTACTCCATCATCTTCATAAATTCATCGAACAGATATCTTGAATCGTGAGGACCGGGAGCTGCTTCCGGATGGTATTGTACAGAGAAAGCTTTTTTCCCAATGATTTCTAATCCTTCTACAGAATTATCATTTAAGTTGATATGAGATTATTTTGCTTACGTTTTGTGAAGACAAGAACCAAAGCACAGGATTTTATCTGACTTATACAATTATAAATCTAAGTCAGGGTCAATATTCTGAATTAATGAAATAGATTCATTGTCAACAATTCTTTGGAAATTTTTATTATTAATAAGCCATTCCTCAATGACATTAGTTGTTGGGGGATTGACTGGCTGAAATGAATAATCCGGAAAATGGTGCTGGTTTTCTCTTGCCCAAGGTCTTGGTTCAGTTACAATATATGTGCCTGTTCCATTTTGATAATAAATCATAAAATGTTTTGCTGCCATATAATTTTAAGTTTTTTAGTAATAATTGTATTAAAAAATTTGATTAAACAATTTAAATACTCTTAAATAAGCAATAATAATTTCCTATTGCAATACAAGAACTTTAGTCTCAATAACAGTATTAGTGGTATCTAAAATCTGTATTATATAAGAGCCATGCGACCAACCTGTTAAAGAAACATTGAATAATTGTTGATTGATTAAATTCTGAAATACGACTTGGGATAGTGGATTAATAATTTTTATTGTATATCCATTCATCATAGAATAGTTACCTGTATTAATATTCAGATGGTCAGAAGCAGGATTGGGATAAATCTTTATCGGATTAATATTATTTGGAGGTGATATTCCCGTTAAAACTGTATTGATAATTAATGTATCAGTCACTGAAATATGACAGACAATTGTGTCATACACAATGGTACTACTATTTGCTGAATTGCTACATCCATTACCGTTTGTGTATGAATATATAATTTGTTTTCTACCCAACCCAGCGGATGATGGATAAAAGCTTGTTACAGAAACACCAGGTCCACTAAAATTACCACCAACAGGAGAACCAGAAAGTATTACAGGTACTGCATTGATATTTACAAATGCAGGAAATGAGTTAATACTTACAACCGGTAACGGATTCACATTTACAATTACAGATGCACTTGCTGAACAACTATTACTGTTTCTTACTGTAACTGTATAAGTTGTAGTAGCGACCGGAGAAACAGAGCCACCAGATACATTCCCAATTAATCCACTACTCCATGCATATGAAGAAATGGTGCCACTGCCTGCAGTAGCATTAGCTGCCAATGTAGAACTTTGTCCCTGACAAATAGTAGCAGGTGTTGATGTTGGCGAAACAGTAGGTTTTGCATTTACGGTAACCGTTGCTGATGCACTTGACGAACAGCTATTACTGTTTGTTACAGTAACAGTATAAGTAGTTGTACTGCCGGGAGAAACCGAACCGCCGGATACATTTCCAACCAAACCACTACTCCAAGCATATGAAGAAATGGTGCCACTACCAGCTGTAGCATTAGTTGCCAATGTAGAAATTTGTCCCTGACAAATAATAGCAGGTGTTGCCGTAGGCGCAACAGTAGGTTTTGCATTAACAGTAATGGTTATACTGTCTCTGCATATTGAACCATTTTGACTTACAGTTACTTTGTATTTTATCGTTTGTGTTGGTCTAACTGTGATACTTGGTGTAGTGTCACCAGTAGACCAAATGTATTGCTTATATACTGTACCACTGCTATCAACCGACAGACCAATGTTTTGATTTTGTCCAAAACAAATTGAAGATGGTCCATTCAAAGTAATAACAGCAGAACAATTTTGGCTGTTATGAAGATTTGTAATTTCTTGTTGAGTTAAAGCTCGTGACCATACACCCACATCATCAAGCTTTCCACTGAAAGTTTCATAACACGCAGAACCACCATTGATACTAATTGCTCCAATATTTATATTTGTAAAACTCCCGTTATTATAAATTGGCGATATTGATCTGGTATAAACCAAATTACCGTCCTGATAAAATTTATAATCTAGTGATACCTTAACAACTACTATATGATGCCAACTGGTTAAATTAAAAGTTGACCAATTACTTCCTCCTACATCTACCCAAGTTCCGTTTCCTATACTGCCACTAGTATTATTAGCGATAAAATAATTAAATGAACTTGCTATATATTGATGTGGATATGAATTAAAAAGGGTTTGTAATTGTTTTGTTGAATCATTAGTTTGAAACCATATGCTTATAGTATAATCTCCAGAATTATTTATTGCTGTTGGCAATAAAATACCTTTGGAATCTGGACAATTTACTCCATCAATTAAATAAGAAGAATTGGAATTATTAAATCTATCTGATGCTAGTGTAGTGCCACTTAAAACAGTTCCATTATTTCCATTTCCACTCTCATCATTTGCATTTCCACTAAATGACCAATAACCAACTAAACCATTGGTAGGTACATAAGTAGGAATTTGAGAGTAAAGACAAGTTATATAGAGACTAAAAATACTTAGTAAAAACGATCTTTTCATAGTTAAATAATTTGACACAAGTTAATTAAAAAATATTTTTTATCGACGTATCCGTTGATTTAATTTCTATTTAATGTGAATAAATTGATAGTGTGAGCTTCAATAAAATCTAGCAAAAACAACTAAAAAATTTAGGTCTGAGGCTTAAAAAAATCAGGTTGGATAAAGGTCTTACATTAAAACAATTAGGATACATCATTGATAAAGATCCACAATCTATCAGCCGGGTAGAAATGGGTGGAATCAATTCAACCTATCTTTATTTATTAGATGTCTGTAAAGGTCTTGAAATTAATATTTCAGATTTATTTGTTTAAGACAAAAGGCTTGCTTTCCTAAAATTCAACAGATTGCTTCGTCGTTCCTCCTCACAATGAACTGTTACTCCATCATCTTCATAAAATCATCAAACAGATATCTTGAATATTTGGTGAAATTAAGCCTGCTGCTTTTTCATATATTTTTTCTAAATTAGTATATGTATCTTTTTCAACAAGTAGAATACGGAAGTCTGTTATTTAAAAATCATGCAGTATTGCGTATGCTGGAAAGAGGTATTTCAAAGAAACAAATTATTGAAACTATAGAACAGGGAATTGAGATTGAGGATTATACAACTGATTTTCCATATCCAAGTAAATTAGTATATAACAATAACAATGAAAGTCCATTGCATACTGTACTTGCATTTAACAAAAGCGAGAGTCAAATAATAGTTGTAACTTTGTATATTCCTGATGTACAATATTTTGAAAAAGATTGGATAACAAGAAAAGTTAAATTATGATTTGCTTAGATTGTAAACACGGCAAGCCCGAAAATGGTAAAGTAACGATTGCGTTCGAACGCAACGGTACTACTGTTGTATTAAAAGATGTTCCTGCATTAGTTTGTCCAATTTGTGGTACCTATTACACAACAGAAGAAACAACCGATATTCTATTAAAACATGCTGATGATGCAGTTGCAAAAGGTGCAGAGATTGAAGTATTACGCATTAAAGCAGCTTAATATTTTTATTCAACAGATTGCTTCGTCGTTTTTCCTCGCAATGTCGTTACTCCATCATCTTCATAAAATCATCAAATAAATATCTTGAGTCGTGCGGGCCGGGTGCTGCTTCCGGATGGTATTGTACAGAAAAAGCTTTTTTACCTACAATCTCTAGACCTTCTACGGAATTATCATTTAAGTTAATATGTGTAAGCACTGCTTTGTCTGATTTTTTTAATGCTTCCATATCCACGGAGAAGCCGTGGTTTTGTGTAGTGATTTCGCATTTTCCTGTCTTCAGGTTTTTCACAGGGTGATTACCACCGCGATGTCCGTGATGCAATTTATACGTTGGAATATCTACTGCGCGTGCGAGCAATTGATTTCCCAAACAAATACCAAATAAGGGTTTGTCTTCTTCTAAAATTTGTTTTACAGTTTCTACTGCGTAGTCCATTACGCCCGGATCTCCGGGACCATTAGAAATAAAATATCCATTCGGATTAAAATCTTTTAATTCTGCAAAACTTGTAGTGGCAGGAAATACTTTTACATAGCAATCTCTGTTTTCGAAATTACGCAAAATATTTTTCTTGATTCCAAAATCCAATGCAGCAATCTTATATTTCGCATTGCTGTCACCAAATGTATAAGCCTCTTTTGTAGTCACTTTTGAAGAAAGCTCCAGTCCTTCCATGCCCGGCACTTTTGCCAGTTCTTTTTTCAGAAAATCAATGTCTGTATTTTCTGAAGAAACAATTGCATTCATCGCACCTTTTTCTCTTACATGACGAACAACTGCGCGTGTATCAATGCCAGTGATACCTACGAGGTTGTTTTGTGTAAAATAATCTTCTATGGAACTATCAGCCTGTTTGCGTGAAAAAGTGTTTGTATAGTCTCTGCAAATCAATCCGGCAATCTGGATTTTATCTGATTCTTCTTCGGTTTCTTTGATTCCATAATTTCCAACATGCACATTTGTAGAAATCAGGAGTTGTCCGAAATAACTCGGATCGGTAAAAAGTTCCTGATAGCCGGTCATCGAAGTATTGAAACAGATTTCACCGGTTGCAATTCCTATTTTTCCGCATGCTTGTCCTGTGTACGATGTTCCGTCTTCAAGTAGTAATATAGCTGGTGTATTTGGCATAGTCTGATTTTTTTTGTTGATACGCACTGCTGTGCGTATTTACAACGATTTCTCAAAAATAAAAAAAAGGATAGCAATAATTGCTATCCTTTTGTATGTGTTGAAAAAATCATTTTTTATTCTTCTATTTTTTCCTGACTGTCGGCAGATACGTCTTCTGTTAATGAAACCTCGTCTTTTACTTCTTCTATTACATCTGCTGCCGGAGATTGTACTTCTGCAGCTTTTTCTTCTACAACCTGAGCTGTTTCTGCTTTTTTTGCTGCACCAGCACGACGCGTTTTCTTTTTCGGTTCTTCCGTTTTGGTTGTTTTTGAAGTGTATACTTCGTTAAAATCAACTAATTCGATGATTGCCATTTCTGCTGCGTCACCCTGACGTTGTCCCAATCGAACTACTCTTGTGTAACCACCGGGTCTGTTTCCAACTTTTGGCGATATTACATCGAATAATTCTTTTGTAGCGAATTTATCCTGCAGGTAAGAGAATACATCACGACGTGAGTGCGTTGTATTGTCCTTTGCTTTAGTAATTAAAGGTTCAACATAACCTCTTAATTCTTTTGCTTTCGCAACTGTTGTTTCGATTCTTTTGTGCATGAATAATGCAGAAGATAAGTTCTTCAACAACGCGGCTCTGTGTCCGTATTTTCTACCTAAATGATTTATTTTATTTCCGTGTCTCATTTTGTTGAGTTTACAGTTTACAAAAAATTAAGTTGGCAAAAATCGTAAACTAAAAAATTGCCAACTGTCAACTTTTTTAGTCTTCTAATTTAAATTTAGAAAGGTCCATACCAAAGTGCATTCCTTTCTCAATGATTAATTCTTCTATTTCCACTAACGATTTACGTCCGAAGTTTCTGAATTTCAATAACTCGTTTGTATCATATTGTACCAATTCTGATAAAGAGTTGATTTTAGCAGCTTTCAAACAGTTGTACGCACGAACTGAAAGATCTAAATCTTCCAATGGTGTTTTCAAGATCTTACGCATGTGTAAGATGTGTTCGTCCACTACTTCTTCCTGTCCTTTTTCTTCAGAATCGAATGTGATATTTTCATCTGATACCAGCATCAGGTGCTGAATCAAGATTTTTGCTGCTTCTTTTACCGCATCTTCCGGATGGATGGTACCATCTGTTTTCACGTCGATGATTAATTTTTCAAAGTCAGTACGTTGCTCCACACGAGTGTTTTCAATTTTGTAACGTACATTTTTGATTGGTGTATAAATAGAATCAACAGGAATTAATCCAACGATTGAGCTATCTACATAATGCTCTTCTGCAGCTACATAACCTCTTCCTTTTCCGATAGAGATTTCTAACTCGATGTGAACATTTTTTTCCATGTTGCAGATTACTAAATCAGGATTAGTCACCGCAAATACATTTGTATGTGCTTCGATATCTCCTGCAGTAAACTGCTCTTTATTTTTTAGAGAGATGTAGATTTTTTCAAATCCTGCATCTGCATCCTGTAATACTCTTTTTAAACGAACTTGTTTGATGTTCAATACGATTTCTGTAACATCTTCGATTACACCTTTGATAGTAGAAAACTCGTGATTGATACCCGCAATTTTGATATTAGTGATTGCGTAACCCTCTAAAGAAGATAACAATACTCTGCGTAATGCATTACCGATTGTATTTCCAAAACCAGGTTCAAGCGGTGCGAATTCAAATGTTCCTTCGAAGTCCGTTGCTTTCTGTAAAAGAATTTTGTCCGGTTTTTGAAATGATAAAATAGCCATAATTATTAATTTATTTTTTAAAGGTGAATTCTGAATATCCCAATACGGGACTTCTCTTCAAAAAAATTATTATTTAGAATATAATTCGACGATCAATTGTTCCTTGATATTTTCAGGGATCTGATCTCTGTTTGGAATCTCTACATACTTACCTTCCAGTTTTGCTGTATTTAATTCCAACCATCCGTATTTTTTAACACCGGCAGATTTCAACGTTTCCTGAACAACTTCTAAGTTCTTAGATTTTTCACGGATACTGATTACATCGCCAACTTTTACTGTATAAGAAGGAATATTTAAAATCTTTCCGTTTACTGTAACGTGTTTGTGATTTACAAATTGACGTGCTGCACTACGTGTAGGCGCAAATCCTAAGCGGAATACAGTATTGTCCAGACGTTGTTCTAATAAACGTAGTAAGTTTTCACCTGTAACACCATGTTTACGAGCTGCTTCTTCAAACGTTTTGTAGAATTGTCTTTCCAATATACCGTAAGTATATTTCGCTTTTTGTTTTTCTTTCAGCTGAACTGCGTATTCAGATTTAGTAGAACGTTTTCTTGAGTTACCATGTTGACCCGGAGCATATTTTCTTTTTTCAAATGCCTTGTCATATCCGAAGATTGGTTCTCCAAATGTTCTTGATTTTTTAGTACGTGGTCCTGTATATCTTGCCATTGTTATTTAAGATTTGAGATTGGAGATTTGAGATTTTGTACCAAACATCAACCTGTTATCATTTATTTTATACTCTACGTTTTTTAGGTGGACGACAACCATTGTGTGGCAATGGAGTTACGTCACGAATAACTGTTACTTCAATACCTGCGTTTCCGATAGTACGGATTGCAGATTCTCTGCCACCACCAGGTCCTTTTACGAAAACTTCTGCTCTGCGTAAACCAGCTTCGTAAGCTTTAGTTCCTGCATCTTGTGCTGCCATTTGTGCTGCGTACGGGGTGCTTTTTTTAGAACCTCTAAATCCGCATTTACCCGCGCTGCTCCATGAAATCACCTGACCGGTTTTGTTGGTATAAGAGATGATGATGTTGTTAAAAGTAGCTTTTACGTGAACATACCCTTCGGCTTCTACCTTTACTACTCTTTTCTTTGCTGTCTTTTTTGTTGCTTGTGCCATTATATTAGACTTACAATTTTATTATTTAGTTACTTTCTTTTTACCTGCAACAGTCTTACGTTTTCCTTTCCGGGTACGCGCGTTACGTTTAGTGCTCTGACCGCGAACGGGTAAGCCTTTACGGTGACGAATTCCTCTGTAAGAACCGATATCCATTAAACGTTTGATGTTTAACTGAGTTTCGGAACGTAACTGACCTTCTACTTTGAATTCAGCAGTAATGGCATTACGAATAGCAGTTGCTTCATCGTCATTCCATTCATTTACTTTTTTCTGTGGGTCAACACCAGCAGTTGTTAAAATATTCAACGCTGTTGATCTGCCGATTCCATAAATATAAGTTAAGGCTACGAAGCCTCTTTTATTTTTTGGAAGGTCTATACCTGATACTCTTGCCATTGTATTATCCTTGTCTTTGTTTAAATTTTGGATTCTTTTTATTCACTACATACACTCTGCCCTTTCTGCGCACGATGATGCAGTCTTCGCTTCGTTTTTTAACTGATGCTTTTACCTTCATGGTATTTATCTTTTAGAATTATTTATATCTGAATGTTATTCTTCCTCTGGAGAGATCATAAGGAGAAATTTCAACCGCGACTTTGTCGCCCGGTAGAATTCGTATGTAATTCATACGCATTTTACCGGATATTGTAGCTAAAATTTCGTGGCCGTTTTCCAACTTAACGCGAAACATTGCGTTAGAAAGAGCTTCCGTGATCGTACCATCTAATTTTATTAAATCTGTTTTACCCATAATTTTCGGACTGCAAATATCGTAATAATTATCTGAAAT